>NZ_JBRAGO010000055.1:27767-31548 GCF_052746595.1 Leptodesmis sp. | reverse complement strand
GTAGCAGCCAGAAAGGACGGCTCTGGTTCCGGAAGCCAGTAAGGATCCCCCAGTACATAACCAGACATGACGTCCAGTAAAGCCGCTGCATCAGCCACATTTCGTGCTAAAGGACCATTGGTAGCAATGCCATTCAAGCGATCGCCCAACGGTGCAAAGCTGATTCGCCCCCGTGATGGCTTAATTCCCACTATAATCCACAACAAAAGGCTGGCCCCCGAATTGAGCCGCCGCCATCCGATCCTTGAGCAACAGGACACAACCCTGTGGCGATTTCTGCTGCCGCCCCCCACTCGATCCACCAGGCGTATAGTCCAGACTCCAGGGATTGCGAGCCGGGAGAAACCCCTTGGGTTCGGTATAGGGCAAAGTTCCTAACTCTGAAGTGGCCGTTTTTCCTAAAATGGTAAACCCTGCTCGCCTGATTCGTTTGACAATACCATCATCTTCCGTGGCAAGGCGTTGCTTCAGCACCCGGAGGCCAAAGGTACAGGGCAAGCCAGCCACCATATTCAAGTCTTTAATCGAAATGGGCACACCATAAAAGGGAGGCAATTCATCGACAGCAGTATTAACCAGGGCCTCGGTTTTGGCTCGGGCATCCGCAATCGCTAACTCTGCGGCGACCGTGACATAGCTGCCCAACGTGCGATCGAGGCGTTGAATGCGCTCTAAATAAACTTGAACTAACTCCAGGGGAGAAATTTCTTTCTGACGGATCAGGCGGGCCTGCTCTAACGCTGAAGTAAATGCTAAGTCAACTGTATCCATAGCATTGTGTATAACCGGGCCATACCAAACTGTGACCACTCCCCACTATAGCTCGTTCCTCTAAGAACACAGGACACCGTCCTGCTAGAGCGGCAATAGAACCTCAACTTCTGTAGCGTAGTCGTCATTAAGGAGGTATTAGGAAGATTGGGGCAGTTGAGATAGCACTGGCAAGTTATGTCTACGTGTTATCCCTTATCCCCTAAATTAATGCATGAAAATATACTGAACAATTCACCGCTTATCTCAGTCAATATTCATCTTGTCTTTCAATTCAAAGAAGCCTTTTTAGAAGGAATTTTACCTACCAGAGTAAGCAAAGAGAGTACCGTAGGGAAAGATGTAAACAAGTTCATAACGAACATATTTCATCTCTTCTGCCAATCTCACAATCTCACCAAAAGGCTGAATTAATTATGAAATGGACAAGCACGATCGCATCTGTGGCTGGTAGCACAGCTATCTTCAGCATGGCTCCTGTACTGAATGCCAATGCCTCAACTGCAAATCCCCCAAGGTTAGGTACTAGCTGGAACTATCAATATGATGCTAAAGGCGATTGATCCGGTGGCACCGCCTATGACATTCGGGCCATGGCCATGACCATTCGGGATAACCAACTCTTTGTGGCCATTAACGGGGGGGCCTCACTAGCAGGCGTGAAAGAGAACGGAGCGGCAAACGGTACTGTTAGCTGGGGAGATTTATTCTTTAATTTCTCTGGCAAGAAATTCAATGAGGCGGTTGCTGCAGGGGAAATGTTTGCGGTGCGCTTTGCTGCCAGCAACGACTCTCCAGTAGCTTTAGGGCTTTATTCTGGGGTGCAAACTCAAAGTGTTACTATGCAGAACCTTGGGTACAGCAGCTTGCAAAAATACTACAATGCTGGTTTTAACAAAGATCAAACTCAGGGTTCTGCACTAGCGACTAAAGAGGCCGCCTTTAACTATTACGGCACTGGCAGTATTCAAACCTCGATTGCGTCCGGCACAAAAATCGGGGATGTGAACTTACTCACGGCTGATGCTCTCAGAGCCATGGGGTTGAACTTCGGTGCCAATATGGGCAGTCAGACATTTGGCTTTAGTATTGACAAGTCCCTCCTGCCCAGCAGTTCCTTCCTGGCTAATATCTACATGGAGTGTGGTAATGATGGCATAGCTTACTCTGCTTCTGTTGCTCCTGAACCCATGACCATGGGAGGGGCTGCTCTCGGCATTGCCGCGATCAGCGGCTTAAAGCGGATGCGCAACCGGAAGGAAGGAGCGGCTAGCTAATTTCCTGCTCGTTTGAAGGGGTGATTGTAGAAACAAGGATCGGGGATGGGGGTCAGGGATCGGGTGGAATAAACCTGAGCCCTGACCCCCGATCCTTCTTAGAAGTGTCTGATAATCGCTTCCGCAAATTCAGAACATTTCAGGGGTGGCTCAACGGGAGGATCCATCAACCGCGCCAGGTCGTAGGTCACTTCCCGGTTGGCGATCGCGGCTCCTAGTCCCTTTTTGATCAGATCAGCCGCTTCCTGCCAGCCGAGATATTCCAGCATCATCACACCGGAGAGAATCAGCGAACCAGGATTGACCCGATCAAGGCCAGCATGTTTCGGAGCCGTGCCATGCGTCGCTTCAAAAATGGCACAGGCATCCCCGATATTGGCTCCTGGTCCCATGCCCAGACCGCCGACGATCGCTGCTGCCGCATCCGAGAGGTAGTCCCCGTTCAGGTTCATGGTGGCCAGGATGGAGTACTCGTCGGGACGGGTCTGGATCTGTTGGAAGATACTGTCAGCAATGCGATCGTTGACCATCACCTTATCTTTCCACTGGCCCTTGCCGTGGGTTTCCCAGATCGAGTCCAACACCTGTTTGACTTCCTGAGTAATCTGTTCGCGCTTCTCGATCGTCAGAGCATCAAATCCTGGTTCAATCATCCGGGCATTTTCTTCCAGGGTAATATCTGTTTTTTTCTCCTTATTACTGAGAATCCAGGATTCCCGTTCCGTTACGCACTCCGCCCGAAATTCCGTAGTGGCTAACTCATAGCCCCAGTCACGGAAGGCTCCCTCGGTGTACTTCATAATGTTGCCCTTATGCACCAGCGTCACCATCTGTTTCTGCTTGGGCAACCGCAGGGCATGTTTGATCGCTCGTCGCACCAGCCGCTGGGAGCCAGATTTGCTGATGGGTTTGATGCCAATTCCCGCATCTAGGGGAATCCGTTTTTTCCCGTGCTCAGGAGTCGCAGGAATTAAGTCTTCGTTCAGGATTTTGATCAGGCGATCGCAAATTTCCGTTCCCTGCCGCCACTCAATCCCCAGGTAAATATCCTCAGTATTCTCCCGATAGATAATCACATCGAGTTTTTCGGGATTTTTGTGGGGGGAAGGGGTGCCCTCGTAATAGCGGCAGGGACGAATGCAGGCATAGAGGTCAAAGATCTGGCGGAGAGCGACGTTTAGCGATCGAATACCACCACCAATGGGGGTCGTCAGGGGGCCTTTAATTGCGACTCCGTAGGTTTGAATCGCCGTCAGGGTATCTTCTGGCAAGTATTGATAGGTTCCATACAGATCACAGGCTTCGTCTCCAGCATAAACCTTAAACCAGGAAATTTGGCGTTTTCCCCCATAGGCGACAGTCACCGCTGCATCAAACACTCGTTGAGAGGCGGGCCAGAGATCAATTCCCGTGCCATCCCCTCGGATAAACGGGATAATGGGGTTATCTGGGACAATAGGTTCTCCATCTTGAAATGTGATAGTCGAGCCTGTAGTGGGGGGAGTAATTTTTTCGTAAGTCATCTGTGTTGCTCCTGTTTCTCAAGGCAAATCATACCTTCCACAGGTGTGATCATCGCAGCAGCGGTGTGGTTAGGTTAGCTCAGCTAGGGCAATATAACTGTGTATTTTGAGCAAATTACACGATTTTTAGCAGTCTGCTGGGTACTTTAAGCCTAACAGTCTAAACATCAGTTAAAGTTCCAGATGAAACAAGTTCTTATCGTTGATGAC
>NZ_JBRAGO010000055.1:0-27667 GCF_052746595.1 Leptodesmis sp. | reverse complement strand
ACAGTCTAAACATCAGTTAAAGTTCCAGATGAAACAAGTTCTTATCGTTGATGACGATATAACCTTGCGTACTGCCTTAACACGCTATTTAGAGAAGCGAGGCTTTAGCGTGCAGAATGTAAGTTCTGGCCTGGAAGCCATCACTATATTTGAGAAGGATACCCCCGATTTGGTGGTGTCTGACGTGATGATGCCGGAAATGGATGGCTTTGAGTTCTGCCGTCGATTGCGGGCTACCCGCCTCGGTCAACTGGTGCCTTTCATTTTTCTGTCCAGTCGGGGTGAAGTAGATGCTCGCGTTTATGGTCACTCGTTGGGAGCAGATGACTATTTAATTAAACCCTTCGAGCCAAAAGAATTATTAGCTAAGATTGAGGCTCAGTTAGAACGATCGCGACGCATTCATGCCGAGATTGTCCGTTTGATCCAGCAATCCAAACCGGAGGGAAATCCAGCTCAAACACCAACAACCAATGCTCCAAAATCATTGCCGCTCACGCCAGCCGAAGAAAAGGTATTCTGGGAAGTCGTTCAGGGCTATACCAACAAACAAATCGGCGATCGCTTATTCGTCAGCCCCCGCACCGTCCAAACCCATCTCAGCAATATTCTCAACAAATTAGAACTAGAAAACCGTTCCCAACTGGTCAGATTTGCCTTTGAACGGGGCTATAAGCCGCCTCTAGAACAGGCCACCCCTCAAGCCTGATGTTGCCAGGTGCTGAGTGCTGAACGCTGAGTGACACCGTTCCCTAATCCCCAACCCCCAATCCCAATCATGGCTAAAGCTCAAACAACACCTCATTGTGGGACAGATTGGGATTGTAATACGGGTCGTTATCGCCCAGAGTTTTGAAGTATGCCTGCCATTTCTGATTCAGGTTTTGCCACTCCTTGGGCCGCAATCCCGGTTCTCGACTGGCAGATTCATAGTGAATGAGTTGGGCATAGGGAGTCACCACATTGCGGTAGCCCGCCTGGTGTGCCTTCAGGCATAAATCTACGTCATTGTAATTGAGGGGAAAGGCTTCATCCATGCCGCCCAGTTGCAGAAACAGATCACGCCGCATCATTAAGCAAGCTGCAGTGATGGCAAGATAATTCCGATTCACCAGATTGGACAGGAAGTAACCGGGATGGTCGCCATCCACATTGCGGAAAGCATGACCTGGATTCCCGCCTAACACCATCACCCCGACATGCTGAATTTTGCCATTAGAGAAGAATAGTTTGGCTCCGACGGCTCCCACTTCCGTTTGTTGGGCAAACTCCAGCATCGACTCCAACCAGTCTGGAGTCAGCACTTCCATATCATCGTTCAGCAGTAAGACGACATCTCCCTGAGCGGCTGCCACCCCTAGATTGATCCGTTGAGCAAAGTTAAACGGATCGGCACAGTGTACCAACCGTAAGTCCGGGCCAGCGATCGCGTTCAGAATCGGTTCCGGGATGTCATAGCCATCCACCACGACAATCTCAAAGTTGCGGTAGGAAGTGCGATCGCGAATGCTTTGAATACAATGCTCCAGCAAGCAGCGAGAGCCATCCACTGTTTCAGCCACTGTGCCAGCACTGGGAATCACTATACTGACTAGAGGATAATCCAAAATTTTGCGACGAATCCGGTAAAATCCGGGTCGCGGCCCTGCTTCTACCCAACCGGGATAGGGACTGCGAGCAATCATATCGGTTAAAGCCCGTCGCGCCGCTTCATAGGCCCAGGGCTTAGCGTACTCACCGGAGGTCACAGAACTAGAAATAATTCGCCAATGGTATAAAATTTTGGGAATATGGTAAATGTTTTTAGTCTTTTCCACCACCCGTAACACCAGATCATAATCTTGTGAACCATCGTAACCGGGGCGAAACCCACCGATTTCCCGAACTAGACTCGTGCGGTAGACTCCCAGATGACAGGTGTACATACAGGAGTGAAAGTAGTCTGGCGACCAATCGGGTTTGAAGAAGGGGTCAGAGCGCCTGCCATTGGCGTCGATTTTATCCTCATCGCTGTAAATGAAGTCGGCATCGGGATGCTGGTTGATCAGTTTTGCGTTTTCGTAAAGCGCGTCGATCGCCAGTTCATCATCGTGATCCAGGAGGGCAATGTAATCGCCCGTCGCCAGTTCCAGTGCCGAATTGCTGGCCGCCACAATATTGCCGTTGGTTTCCCGAAACACTACTTTAATGCGGGGATCCAGTTTGTTGTAGTGGAGCAACAGCGGCTTAATCGTAGGTCGAGTAGAGGCATCATCAGCAATGCACAATTCCCAATTGGGATAAACTTGCTTCCGAACTGACTCGATCGCCTGTTGTAACCACCGCTCATCCACGTTATAGACGGGCAGAATTACTGAAAACAGGGGCCGCCGTTTCCACCGTTCTATCTGCTGTTCTGCAGCAATGCGATCTGCTTTAGTGAAGCGATGTTGAGCAACCCATTGGGGATAGGTGATGTGTTTCCGAAAACGCAGCTTCAGGCGATCGTAGAGAAAGCGAAGAAACCCTCGCGTTCCTCGTTCCTGCCACGCCTGACCCAGCTTCCTGAGCTTTTGAATATATCGGGAAGATCTTACAGTCATACCGGAAATAGGTCATCTCCTCCCTTAAAGCCCAGGCGTTTCTTCAGTTTGAACCACTGATTTCTCAGTTGCCAAAATTTACTACTTTGCATCCTAGAAACCATAGCTTGCGATCGCAACAATTGCGCTTGTAAAGCGTGCAATTGGCAATGAGTTTGATGCAGATCATCCCTCAAATTAACTAACTCTTGAAACAGAGTACTGATGTGAGTGGAATAAAGTTGAGAGTGGTTAGCAAACAGTTGGGTATAACTCTTGACCCAGGAGTCCCGGGTCATCTGCTGGCTTCTGGAGTTGGGTAATTCCCGATGGAAGTAGAGAATCTCTGGAATGCGAACGACCTCCCGACCTAGCTCAATTAGCGATAGCCAGAAATCGTAATCCTCCCAGCCCCAGATCATATTTTCGTTGTAGCCACCCACCTTTTCCCAATCGGCCTTGCGGTACAGACTGGTATTGACAATCATGTTACCTAATAGAATTTTGGGGAAGTTATAGGGAGGCAGATCAAACAGTTCTGTACGATCGCCAAACAGTTCAGCCTGGCAGTAAACAATACCAACACTGGGTTCATTGTCAAGAATGGTGATCGCCTTTTCCAGGTACGTGGGAGCAATGCGATCGTCTGCATCCAGAGGCAAAATATAACGTCCCTTTGCGTGCCGAATTCCCGTATTACGAGCTGCTGAAGGCCCCCGATTAGGGGTGTGAATCACAGTCAAGTTAGGCTTTTCATGACTTTTTAGAAGTTGCTCACTATGCACTATCCACTCTGGATTATCATACTTTTCCAGAATTCGGACAGTCTCCCTATCTGTAGAACCATCATTAATCACAATAATTTCAAAGCTCTCACAGGTTTGAGCTAAAACACTTCCCACCGCCTCATCCAAGTAGGCACCCTGGTTAAAGCAGGGCATGATCACGGAAACTATGGGAAGGGCAAAGCTCATAGGACTGCACTTAATACGTACTTTTTAGCCATTGGGTTATCACTCTGTAGAAGGTCTGTTCCCGACAAGTCACTTCTGGCAGGGTGATAGTTAGGCCCAGAGCGGTTAGTCTTCACTATCTTACAAGTCAGTAAGGAGCGGATTGAGGAAGAGCAGGCATCCCTCCATCGGGACTTTTTGCCGTCTAGGGGACAGAACCCTTGTCCGATAAACCGATCGCCTGCTTCACCCTGAACCACATGCGACGGAGTTGCCAAAACTTACTACTTTCCATAGCCTGAATTCGATCGACATACCTGGTTTCAATTTCCTGAATCCGGTCAAGCATGTTTGCTCGATTCATGGCCTCAATCTGAGCCTTTCCGAGGGTTTGATGCCGTGAAAAAGACTGATGTTGCATGATTCGCATGATTCGCTGTCTGGCTTCGCTCGAGTGGCTTTCGGAGTAGGAAAGTAAATTCTTTGGTTTAGAAAAAGATTGGTAAAATTCACTCGTAGCTTGATAGCTAAAGATAAAATTAGTACGCTGGAACAAATTAAGTAATAGAAACAGATCTTCTAGAGCGTTAAGCTGAGGATCTTTTTTAAGAAATCGATCGAGCAATGAAGCCCTGGCTAAAAAACTGTTAGATGCAATTGGATTTTTTAATTGCAGAAATTCGAATTCATCAACCAGATCAAAGTGTGCCAGAAAGGCTGGTTCAGACGGAAATTCCGAAGCTACAGCTTCCGCTTGATCAAGCTGTTTCTCAGGTACCCAAATACGAATAGCGCCGGAATAGGCTACTCCGAAATTATCGAATTCCTCCAGGAGAGTAACAAGAGAAGTAATATGATTGGGATGAATGACATCACCATCATCCAAAATACCAAAGTACTTCGATGAAATTGCGTGCAGCCCTGCCCATAGATGAGTACTACGACAGTGGAAGTTATGGGTGTGAATATGTTGAATTTGTAGACGATCGCGATAGGTTGCCAGAATCTCATCTAGTCCTTCGCTTGCTTGGTATTGGACGACAATTGCCCCAATATTACGATAGGTTTGTTGAGCTAGGCTATCCAGAGTGCGTCGCATTGTTGGCAAATTGCGATCGCTAGTTCGGACAATCAGTTGAACCATTGGGGAGTCCGATCGACCTTGGCTCAGATGAATTTGAGGTTTTGCCAGAAATTGCTGCTTCTCAACCAGAGTCTGATGATGGGGTAACAGATTTGCCAGAAGCTTCTCAAGGGTAAAGTGTTCACTAAAGTACTTGTGCGCTGCAACTGACAGATCACGAGCTGCAGCAGGATGCGCTTGAATCCACTGCAGATGGGCACTAATCTGTTGCACTGTTGCAGCTATACTCTGATTTGGCTTTAAGTAAAGTACTCGATCGCCAAAGTACTCTCGAATAAAGGGATGCTCTGCACAAATGGCGATCGCTCCAGAGGCTACAATCTCAAAAATGCGCATTGAGGGAACTTGCGCCTGACAGTGCTCATCCCGATGTAAACACAGCCCTACACCTGATTGACGGAGCACGTTTAGTAGGCTCACCCCATCAAACGGAATGGCCTGCCGGTAGGCAGTTTTGAGATAGGCCCATCCCTCTGGGTTGCCGTAGGTATCCAGGTAGCCTGTCTGTTCTAACGCCAAAAATAACTCTTGAAAGCGTGCTCCATCCCAATTACTGCCAATGTAAGCTAGACGTGGATGCTCAAAGTCAGCGATCACATAGGAAGTTGCATTACAACTGGGGTAAAATGGCAGAATTTCAATGTGCTTGGGCAAATGATAATAGGTATCTTTGAGCCATTGCTCCAGTAGGTTAGAACCACACAAGTAGCCATCGTAGCTGAGAATATTTTTGATGAACTGAGGATCACTTTCGAAGAAAGCGGGAGGATCCCAGAAGCATCCATAGGTCGGGTATTTTGTCAGCTTCGGCACTCTAAAGTGCAGGCAGATCACCAGATCAGGCGCAAACTGATTAATTTCAATAGATGAGGCAACCTCCTTAGCCTCCCAGCCTAAATTAGTTGCTGCCAAGCTGATGCGACGGGCTAATTCTGTTTCTGCAACCAGTTTGCCAAAATACGGATTATGCAGGGCAATTCTCATAGGTACTTTATTATAACAAGTCAAACCCCGCAGCAGGAAGAGCCATGATATATTGACCAGAATGCTGTAAGAGGCGAATATACTAACTTGCTGCTGTTTAAGTGCAGTTCGAACAGGTTACCCCTATCGAATACAGATTTACACAGTAGGCAACCACCGATTTTTGAAGCAAGACAATCATGGTGACTGATATTCTGGCACAACAAGCTGAGTTAAGGTCTCAACTTTGGGCTGTATTGAACCGATTAGAGTTTACCTTAGATAACTCAGATGTAGATATTATTGTTACTCACTGTGAAATTAACGATCGCCATGGAGTTGGGGTACTTCTAAAGAGACTGTTCTCAGAGCATCGAAACCTTGTATCAATTCGTTCAAAAAACCTTTATGATGGCCATCAAGAATTTGGAGCTTTTGATTTTTGTCTGCCATCTGAAACCCTGTCTTCTGCAGAAATAGCAGCGAAGATAGCTAAAGCACTTGGTACCAGAAAACCTAAACGAATTTTGTCCGTCCCCTATTTTGTCGATGATGTTCTGACGACTCTAGCTCTTAAAGAGCAGTTTGATGTGCCTTTGTGTACCTACATCATGGATGACCAAAACATCTATGTCAAAAATATCCCTGACCACTACTTGAAAGAATTGCTCCAGAAATCTAAACTGCGATTGGGGATTTCGCGAGATTTATGTCATACCTATGAGCAGAAGTATCAACTAAAATTTTGGTTTCTGCCTCCTGTGGTGCCAGAAAACTTGATCCAAACGCAACCGCGGTTGGCAGAAGAAACAGCAAACCAATCCAAAGCAGGAATTCTAATTGGAAATATCTGGAGTCAGGGGTGGCTTGATCAGCTGCGCATCCTAACGAAGAAAACGGGGGAAGTCATTCATTGGTACGGTAACCCAAATCGAGAGTGGCTTACTTTTGAAGAGATAGACCTACAACAGGATGGTATTTTTTTTCAGGGATTCGTACCCGAAGATCAATTGATTCAGGCATTAAGGGCTGCTGCCTATGCAGTGATCTTAACCGGAACTACCGATGAGCTTGAGGATAGACCAGAACTGGCCAAACTGAGTTTACCGTCCCGGCTTCCTTATATTATTGCAGTTGCAAATACGCCAATTATTGTGATCGGTAGCCGAGATACTGCTGCTGCCAATTTTGTCAAAGAGTTTCAGCTAGGATATGTTTGCGATTATGAACCTGCCCATTTTCGTCAAGCGGTGGCATCAATTTGTGATCCTTTAATTCAGCAAGAAATTCGACAACGAGCTGCTAGATTAGCCAGTTCATTCTCAGCAGCAGGTATGAGTGAATGGATCTGGCGATCGCTGGAGAAGGGGCAGCCCCTGAATTTTCAGTTTGAGCAGCTAGGGAGAACTCTTGCCGATGCCACCGTGGTCATTACAGCCTGTGAGATGAATCAGTCTCATGGTACTGGCTCACTGGTTAAACGAGTTGTTGCTGATACTCCAAATATCTTGTCAATCCGCTCAATGGATTTATATGGAGGAGACCACGATTTTGGTGATGTCAGCCTTTATGTCTCTCATCGGGGCCTATCAAGACAGGAAGGTGTTCAGAGACTTCTCCATGCAATTAGTGGACACACCGCTAAACGAATTCTCTGTGTTCCTTACCGCTCTGATGACTTAATCACTGCGATCGCTCTACATGATCTATACCAGGTGCCCCTAGCAACCTACATCATGGATGATCAGAACATTTGCGTGAATAATATATCGGATGAGTTAATGCGGGAATTTTTGACGAAATGCTCGCTCCGATTAGCAACTCATCCAGAACTGCGGGATGCCTATGAAGCTAAATATGGTTTACAGTTTTGGCTGCTACCTGCGGTTGTTCCGGATCCCCTCATTTCCAGATCTCCAGTACTTCCTGATCTAAATTCCCGGTCTGCAGCCGTCGGAGCCTTAATTGGTAGTCTTTGGAGCCAGCAATGGTTTGAGTTACTATGCGCCTCTATCAAAAATGCAGGAGCCAAGCTCGACTGGTATGGAAATACTAAATACCACTGGCTGCAAGACACTCCTGAACAATTGAAGCAACGTGGGATTAACCCCTGTGGGCTATTGCCTGAAGAACAATTAGCTAAGATATTAAAACTCTATCCCTACGTCATTGTACCAACGGGAACATTAGACGAAAGAGATGACCACCATGAGCTTTCGCGTCTAAGCTTGCCAGGGCGAATTATTTTTGCCCTGGCAACGGCCAACATACCAGTTATTGTTTTAGGCAGTGAAAAAACGTCTGCTTCCCATTTTGTTCAGCGATTTAATATTGGACTGACCTCTGCTTATGATGGGAAGAGTTTAAGACAGGCGATCGAGCAGATTACTGAGGTAAAGACCCAACAACAGATGCGCCATAACGCCGCTGCAGTGGCTGCCAAATTCTCAGCAAAAGGAATTAATCACTGGTTATGGAAGTCGATTGACTTGGGTGAACCCTGTGATCTGCGCTTTGAGGAACTTCTACCCCGCACCTACTAGGGAATATTGTTGGGTTTATGGTTTCTGCCCCAGATATATTCACTTTGGCGATCGACCCACAAGGAGCTAATTTGAGTAACTCATAGTGTATTATGATGTGCTTGTATCATGCTATTCCTTTAATGGAGGATAGCTTGTCTTAAATAAATTACTTTCTGCAAAAATTAAATTCGATAACAATCGCGCCATCTAATTTTTAGCTTTTAAGGATTCTAGCAACTGATAACATCGCCTCTTAAGCGTTAACTTTTTTGAAAAATCTAAACGAGCTGCAATTTCCATAGTAGGCGTGGAAAGACTTGCTTTATTAGCAGACAGCCTCCATTTTGAAACCGTCAATCTCGTTCTACACCTGTATGTCTGAAGCTAATCCTCAACGTTCTGCCAGGTCTTTTGCTACTAAACTGCCTGGAATTAACCGCATTAAAGTCGTTAAAGATCTTTTTCTGACAAAACTCGATACTCTACTTTTATCATTATCAAATGTTGATATTAAGCTCAATGCACTGTTGGAAAATGATTCTCCGCTTCTACAGGGAATCATTGCTTTAGTTAAGACAACTCAAAAGGTTCAAGAACAAACCAATCAGATTCAAGCACAAACGAATCAGATTCAAGCACAAATGAACCAGATTCAAGCACAAACGAATCAGATTCAAGCACAAACGAATCAGATTCAAGCACAAACGAATCAGATTCTAGAGTTTCTTAAATCAGTTCAACCGATAGTTATTGCTGAGTCTGATGCAGATCCTGAAACTCGGTTAATGGCTTACCTATACTCCTATTTACCTAATCGTTGTGCAATTGATATTGGGGCCAATATAGGAGATGTTTCCAGCAAATTATTGGAAGCTGGATATGAGGTCTATGCATTTGAGCCATTTTCTGATACTTTTAACCGTTTAAAGCAACGCTTTAGTGGCAACAATTTATTCCACGCTTATCCCATTGCGATCGGGGCAACTGATGAAACACGAGAATTGTATGTTGCTCAAGATCAATCATCTACCCATATTTACAAGGACTCAACACTTTACAACAGTCTGACAAGACATACGATGCCAGATGACCTGGTATTTGTAGATTCCATTCCGGTTCAGGTCAGGAGTCTGGCAAGCCTCCATGATGCATCTGAACTTCCGACTGATATTGGTTTGGTGAAGATCGATACGGAAGGCTTTGACTTAGAAGTATTGCGGGGTATGGGAAATTACCGCTATCCAGTTGTAATTACAGAATTTTGGGATCCCCACATTCCCTTCGGTCGCTCCGCTGCCTACAACCGCTTAGAAGATTTAGTTGATGAAATGAAACGCAAGGGCTATCACTGGTATCTGATTATCTACAGAGTGTGGGGCAGTGAAGGCATCTCATTTTATTGCAATCATCCCAGGAGCGTGGAGCATTCTTGGGGAAATGTGTTATTTTTCAAGGACTATGAAACTTTTGCTCACGCCCTAAAATGGTGCTCAACAATTTTAGTAGCAACTTATTTTAATTAAATTCAAACAACTACGATTAAAAAAATACCCTTAGCGACTTACTAAGGTCATTGAATCGGCATAAAATAGAGGCATCCATAAGCCTGTCTTTACTCCTTGAGGTTTTGATTTTCCGCAAGCTGCAATGATTCCATTGTCTTTTGGAATTAAGCTACTTGGAGCAATAATCCAAACTCCCTGATCATCTGGCAAATTTTTCAAGTTAAGTGCAAAGATCAGGTTAGTATTTTGATCGAGGTGATTCAATTCTTGATATGCAGTTAGCTTGCTCTGTGACATATCAGCTTTAAAGTCACTAATGCGGATTCGAGGAACATAAGTTCTTTTAACAGCGTTATCAGCGACAAGCATAACAGAAGAGCCACGACTATTACGGAAGTAAACAACTTCTGATCCAGAAGGACAAGTAATTTCAGCAAACTGGGGTGGATGACTGGAAAGTTTGATTGCGATCGGACCGAAAAGAGTGAGCAACACCAAACCTACGCCAAATATGCAAAGTAGTTGAGAGGGTTCTTGCGGAGTAACAACCTGTACTAGAAACCTGAACTGTCTCTGCAACTTGAGAGGTCGAGATATTTGTTGCAGTAAAAAAGCCAATCCTAACGCCGGAAACAGTGAGAACAGAGGCATTGTTGCGGCATAGATTCTCCCAGACGGATCATCCCAGGGAGGGGCAAACGGTAGGGAAAGCAAAATTCCAATCGTTGCAGCAATAATAAATGAACCAAGCGGTGTTTGCCGTTGACAAAAGGCATAAATTAGAGCAATCAAACTCAGTAGTTGCAGCACAATATTGATGGACAGGCTGCTTACCGAGGAAAAAATGTAATGTTCAAATAAAAACTGCTTCCAGGCGCGTATGAAGCCACTAACCAGCATCCAGGGATGAGCACGAAACGCATCAAAAGTCAGTTTATAGAGGTCTTCATCTGTTGCATTAGGATGATCAATGGCGATTGACATCCAGTTTCCCCCAGTTACTAGCCCGTATAGTGTATAGATAAAATTGCCGAACAGCTTGGCACCCGGTGCAGCAACTACTTTAAACACCAGGGAATTAATCAAGAAACCCAGCAATATGGCAATCAGCCCACCGATCAGGAATCGCCACGATAAAGAAGACCTGCTCCGGAAAGCCCAAGTCCCCCAAATTACCATGGCTGGCAACAGCAACATAAGCCCTGCACGAGTATTCAACGCTGTAGATAGAATACCTATTCCCAGTAGGCATAGATTAATTCTTTGAGTCAGTAAGCCTCGCCAGAGAACAGCTAACCCAACAGTTCCTAACGTGAGGCCCCAGTTTTCTGTAAGAACAGTTCCGACATAGTTGCGGGCAAATAAGAAGAGAATTGAGAGTACAAAAACACCTGCAACCGTGCCATGGCTCCGCTGAACTTCACGAGCAAAAAGAAAACACCCGGTAGCAGTCATCAAGGTCAGGATGGCTATAGTAAGCTGTAAATTCGCTTGAGTTAGACCTAATACAGATGAGAGAACTCCATGCGATAAAGGTCGCCAGGAAGCAACTCCTTCGAAGGTTTCCCCGTTTAATAGACGTAAGGCGCTACCATAGTAGAGTTCACCATCACCCAGGGGTAGGAGTCCAGCCAATGCCCCCGCTGTTGACAGGCCACTTCCCCACTTGGCTGATAACTGTGAGGCAAACAGAATTAAAGTTGCGCTGTAGCTGGTTAATGTCCCCAACCAACCAGAGGGTAAATAGGCAAAATATAAGAGTGACATTAGGACTAAAAATAGAATGCTTGAATCGGGACTTGTTAAAAACCGGTATATTTCCTCTGGTATGTTAATGATTAAAACGACTGCATAAACTAAGGCAGCGATCGTTAGAATGGCTAAGCCAGATAGCCACTGTTTCTTAAGAAGGTAAGTCATTTTTTGGGGAACCTCATTCGAATCAACTCATCGAAAGTCGTTTTTTGGTGAATAAGAGGTTGATATAACCGTGTCCCTTTACAATCCGGTTAATCAGATCAAGTTGGTCAGGGTTAGTATTGCCAATCAGCTCCAGATTTCCTCGCTGAGTTATATAATACATAAAATATCTTCTTTCCAAGAAGAAGGTTAAAAGATCTTCGGAGCGAAATCCTAAATCAGCAATACTGCTAGGCGAATACTCTACAGCAATCACTAGATCCGAGTTATTATTCAATGTTTGTTGCATACCCAAACAAACAGGTAGTTCGTATCCCTGCACATCAATTTTTATAAATTTGATAGGTAACTGGCCTATTTCAAGTTCTATAAATCGATCGATCGACCACATAGGAACCCGAGAAACTCGTGATAAGTTGATGCCAGTTTCTTTATATCTTTCTGTAAGAATTCGATGATCGGCATGATGTGTCTCGTTGTACCAAAGTTCTACTTCTCCTGAAGATTCTCCTACAGCCGCTTGAACAGGAATAACTTTATCTACTAACTGATGAAGCTTGATCGTATTTTTTAGAGTAATAAAATTCTCTTCTTCTGGCTCAAATGCATAGACTCGAAAGTTTAGAGTAATAGCCTTTGAGAAAACCCAGGAAGTATAGCCAATATTGGCACCAATATCGAGAATATTGCCTCCCCTAAACAAATCTGGATATTTCTTCGTTAACCCCCAGAAAGGATCTTCGAGATAGCGTTTGTATGAGAAATAAGCCACACTAAATAAATACTGAAACCATCTAGTTTCGAGAAGCCTGCTTTTCTTAAAAATCTGGTATATCCATACAAGAACCTCTTGAAAAATTCGCATATCCTATCCCTCGATACTTGTTTGGAGGAAAGTCATAAGTCTGTAACTGATGACCTGATCAACAGATATAAGCTTCTAATTTTAAACTGTGTCTAAGTCAAGAATTGTAGTTTCTCTTATATGGAGACTCTGGTTCTCTAGCTGGACTTGCTTTAAGATAAAACTAAGAAAACACATTAAAGACCTCTCTATTGCTTACAATAAAGCCTGGCTAACGCAATAGTGGTCGAGAAACTATTACGATGGAAATTCTCAGGCACAAACCAGCTTGATGAGGTTTTCAGAAAATCATTATCTAAATCGTCAAAGACCACAACTGCTTTTATCTTGCTTTTATCTGGAAAATTGAGTATGGTCTTGTTTTCAAAATGTTCAAGAATATCTAACGGATCCAAAAACAACAGAGTCTTCTCAGCATCCCCAAGAGTATCCGAGAAGAAGTCTGTCTTTTCTAAACCATAGGTAGCAATCAGAAGATTATCCCGCTGAAACACCGAATTTAATGTTGCTTTCATTGCTATATAAGCCTCGAAACGGACTCTAGGATTTGCAACAATAAGCACAGGTTCATTATTAGGAGTACAGGCATAAATTGCCTGAAACAGATTATTAATAGTTTTACTATCTTTAGCCATCTGGCTATAAGAACCCCACATTGTCACCATCTCAGTGTAAATTATGAAAATAGCTATTCCTAATACAAATTTACTCAAGATTTTTGAGCGAAAACTTAACAAAAATATTGTGTAAGAGATTAAGAGAGAAGTTCCTATAGTGGCAGGAATAAAATAAATCCCATAGAATCCAGACTTAGTGTAGAGTATGATTTGCGGAACTACAATTAAAAGAAATATTAAAAAGACAGGTATGAGTTGACCAACCAGCTCTTTAAGAGACTGTCTTTTCCATAAAGTAACAGTTAGAGCTAGAACAAATGAGAGAACAAAAAGTGACAAATGACCTTTCTGAAACAGAGTTATAGTCGCAGATAAAATCTTAGAGATTTGAAGGGTATTTTCATCCAGACCAGCGTACCCCATACCCTTGATACTGATGCCAAAAATAATATACAGAATTTCTAAAAAAGCTATACCAAACAATGCAAAAATTACCAAGCGATTTTGCATGAAAGCACTACGGAAAGGTACTTGCTGAATTCGGTGGTACAACCAGACCTTAATAAATGTCAAAGCAGGAATAAAAATAATATATGACTCTTTACTAAGAGACATCAAAAAAACCAAACAAATTAAAATAACGTTAAAAACTGTCTTATAGCGATCTACTTTTGCGGAAATACCAGCAAAGAGCAAGGAGGCTGATAGCAAAAAGGTTCCGACCAACTGAGGCTGACTAGGTTGTGCCCATGCAATGGCTTGTGGACCTATTAGAGCCAAACTCGCAAATATCAGAGCAGTTAAAGACGGAATTTCTAAAAAACGAGCGAAAAGGAAAAGGAAGTAGACCATCAAGCTTGTTAGCACATAGGCATAGCTAAACCAAACAGTGGAACTAACTCCGAGAAAGATTGTTAGAATTACCGCTTGTGCATAATAGAACGGTTGAAATCTGCCAAATCTGCGATCAAGCAATAACCATTTTTGTACTGTTGGTAGAAAACCACTCTCCTTTAAATCTTGATCCATAGCGACCATGATGTGGTCATTAATGAAAAAACGAAATCCTGAAGATAATAATCCTGAAGTTAGAAACACTAAGTAACAGGCAATAAAAATCAGCGACGGAATGATCAAGAAGTTGATTAGGTGAGTTCGAGTTATTTTTATATTAGTGGCACTGAAATTCATAGGTTCCTGGTCTTTTCTATTGCTATTAGGATAACAGACTTTCCCATATCTGAAGATTTCGATAAGTACATTTCCCAAAGTGTTTAATGCACTCTAAAATTCTAAAGCAGAGCACTGCTGCCAGACGGCAACAATGGATTTGCCGATACGATAACCCAACAACAGGTCAAGCCATCGAGATAACGGAATCATCAATCTATCCCAGAACCAAATCTGTTTCGGCGTTGGCATACTTGATTGTAGAAGTAGACGATTGCCAAGAGATGCCAGCAGCCCTACGCTATCTAGATAGAAACAACGCTTCAGCTTTAGACCAGGGGGAGAAATTGCTTTCAATGAAGCTTTATTATACCGCCGAAAGTGTCCAATTGCCCGATCAAAAGGTGTATAGAGCATCTGGTGAGCAGGCGATAAAACAAGTAGCATACCATCTTGCCGTAAATGACTTGCAGCAGTGATTAATTCATTTGCATCATTTTCGATGTGCTCTAATACATCGATATAGAGGATAGTATCAAATTGCTGATCTGGCAGTAGTTGGCTCACTGTAGAGTTTACAACAGATGGCTCAATAGGCAGGGTGGTGGTGTATAGTGAGTCAATTAATCGATTGACAAGCTGAACATCTGGTTCCAGGCAAGTCCAACTTCGGTTTTTCCCTGTACACAAAATGCGAGTTGTCGTACCAATCCCAGCACCAACTTCTAGAATATCGCCTCTAATATAAGGTTGAAGTTGCTGGGAGAAATATTGTTTCCAGTTTGTTGCTGAAGCAAATATATCCAGTTCACTGCCAATATAGGTAAAAGCATCAGTCATTATCATTGACCTCGATTTTCCTGGCTATCCTGGTATTCTAAAGTCAGGTTGCTTCTGCCGTAATTCCAGCATTTTTCCCGTATCGGTATCGACTGCCCAAGCTGTGATTTGTGTTGGACGATTAGGAATTTGATCAATTGAAAATTTAGCCTGCCAGACCATAGAGGCTTTTGTGCTAGTGGCGTTTATTGGTGCACCCAGAAACAGATCGGCGACCGCAAAGACTGTTGCATCATTATTCTGATCTGCATAAGCCAGCACCACACCTCCTATATTTTGATTGGCATGAATATTCAGCGAGCCAGTCGCAATGTATTTACTAGATGGATCTATTGCGAGATTCTCAAATACTCCATCACCAACTGGTAAACTTTGATTACCATTAATTTCTCGAATCTTAGAACTTTTTATTAAGCTGGGTGAAAGTAGATTCATTTCATTAATGATAGGAACAGCGCTTTTTATATATTCTAAACTATTCCAGTTTTCGACCTGTACAAGGGGATAAACATACTTCATCAGGCAATCATCACTTTTTATTACGTTAATCAGTAGCAGACAAGCTTTACTAGAAAGAAGATTTAATCGCTGTTCTTTCATCGATTTCACGCCGTGAGAAAAGCTGAGATATTGTAAAATCAAACCTACAATGACGAGAGTAACTAATGTCCGCCTCAAAAGTAGACTATGTTTGAAGAGATATCTATTAACTCGAGCATGAGATACAGTTATATAAACCAAACCAATAATTGAAACTATGAAATAAATTGAGACCGTCGTATATTTTGCATAAAGTGGTGCTTGAATCCCATCACCTAACCGTCCAAGAGTTACGATTGTTGAACTCAGGATCACATACAAGCTAAATGCCAACCAGCCTATTGAATTCTGAATCAATCTGAAATCCGAATGAAATCGAATTAAATAAAAACATACTGAAATAAATAATAAAATTAGAATTAAACCTACTATTTGACTAATCAGTAAATTCTTGAAGCCAAGAGGCGATCCCAAGAATGAAAAGAAAAATAAAAGAGCCTTAAGAGGATGACTCAAAGAGTCGATTGGATTAGACGCGATGTGCGGTCTTTTGAAATCATGAAAGTAAATGTATAGTGTGAGCACAAAACAGAAAAGCCATGCCAAGAAAAGTTTTTTCCGTTCAAGAATCTCTTTCCAGGAAGAGACAGAAAGTATAACCAGTGGAGGAAATACAACTATCCAGCAAAGTATTCCATTGGCAAATGAAAAAGTGCTGACCAATGCTAAAATGACACACAACAAAAACTTAAGATAAAGTTGCAAGCTGGAATAAGCAATTAATACACAAAGGGCAATGCAGAGTACTACCAGAAACATAATGACTTGAATGCCCATCAGCCAATTTCCCGTCGGATCTGTTTGGATAGGGCTGAAAATCAGTAAATTAATTGCAGAAATCAATAAAAGTTGAACTACTTTATTGCGACTGCAGGTCAGTGTAATTAGGCGATAAAAGCTAATAGAGATTCCACAAGCAACTAAGAATATTAATAAAATCTCATATCGGACATCCCAATGAGTCAGAAATGCTAAAGGGACAGAGATTAATCTGTAGATGAGAAGTCTACTCTCATTATGTTGGCTAATCAAATAATCTGGTGTCAGACTCCCTTCATGTATTTTGATGAAAACTTCACCCGGTGTATTCCACTGATCTACCCAGGGAATGTTAACCCAGTTTTGGGTAATTAAAAAACCTATAATAATTGCAGGTAAGATTGCGAGAATTAGTGTAATAAGTTGCAGTCTTTGTCTGATGAAATCGTTTGAAATTCTAATCATCATTAGCCTCCAAATACTGGATTTTTGGTTGATACCGACTATCAATAAGTCCAGTTATATAATATTTGTAGTCTCTGAGTGGTAGGAACGACGAGTTATTCCTTGATTGCAAAATGGTAAAGACAAAGATCAAGGAAAGTAGAAATGCATTAAGGAAAATAGTGAGGAAGCCAGCCGCGGCAGAAGTTGCCCATCCTGGAATTGCTAGAGGGGTAAAAAGCTTGACGATTACAACGGTGGATAATCCTAACAATGTTATAAGCATCAAAATGCTAGCTGCAAACAGCAATCGGACACCAACTTCCTCGCCAAAAACTGAAATAGCACTTAGGCCATGAATAACCAGGGAGAAGAAATTCATTTTTGATCTTCCTTGCAATCGTTTAGCTCGTCCGATCGCAACTTTATCAATTGGCAGACGTGCCTTGAAAACACTTGCTGCATAGTGATTCCAGAGTTCAGAAATGCCAACAATATGCTCCAAGAGTTCAGAGGGAATAATGCTGAAATTTCCAACTTCGACTTTTCGCCCAGTTAATCCCCAATGGATAAGCTTATAGAACTGATAGAATATCCGAAATCGAAGACCTTCAGAACGACGAGCACGTTTTGCGAAGATAATACGTTTTCCCCGATGATTTTCGAATTGTTCCAGCAATCGGATTACATCTGAAGGCGAATCTTCGCCATCTCCATCCATGATGACGACTGCACGACAGGGCCGCTCCTGATAAATAAATGTCAGGCCCAGGGCGATCGCTCGCTGATGCCCTAAATTTCTTCGCAGCTTGAGAATCTCAAGTTGTTGAATATAGCCCAATGTCTCTGCTAAGTCTTTCGGGATGCAATCTGTTGAGGCATCATCTACCAGGAGAACAGATGCATTCAGTTTGTGCTTATAAACAACTGCATCGATCTGCTCTAACAACAAACGAGCAGACTCCCAGTCGTTAAAAATCGGAATACAGAAAATGATTTCTTGATCGCGCATCAAAATTAGAAACTTAGATCGCTGCTTACGGGTTACACCACTGATACTCTCTGTAATTACCGTGCCAATTGCACACCATAATTTCTGCAAAATTGCAATGAACTGAATTTTGCAGGAAACTGGATCATCATAAACAATAAAAGCCTCCAGTTTGCCATTAACAATGACAAGCGTATGATTGAGAGAATGAATTTCAATTACGTTAACTACCCAGTTCACTCATGGAAAGTATAGCAGAACGCAAAAACGTAGGATGGAAAAAGAGAAACATTCTATCTTGTCATTTTGGCTGATGTGAGGGAGCACGCCAAGCTTTGCCCATCCTCCTGATGAGAATTGAGTCTAATAGGCAAGAGTTCCAGTATCCTATGCCCATCATTCTGGAAATGGGATCATCTGATTCACTAAGCTTCAAGCGTTCTCACTATTTTAGCAATCACCCTTGAGCAAGCCAGTGCCAGCCATTTCAACAACTATGTTTGGGAAGTAAATTCCAGCTTGTGGCAACGATCCGTTCAGGAACGTTTCAATAACCGTTGCACCCTCAATCCAGTCGTAGATAATACAGGCGTCTGGCTCGTATTCGGCTACTGCTGGTGATATAGTATATCGATCTGGAAATAGAGAAAGGTTGAATTTAAACTGACAAATAAATGATTGGCCGAACAATTCAGGATCCATTATTTTTCCAATCATATAAGTATTGGTTCCAACAATGATTTGTCCCAAACGATTCTTAAGTTGAAATCCAATATTTAACGGACATAGATCTCTAGAGTGAGGGTTAATTTTGATAGATAAAACTATTTCTTCGCCAACTTCAAAACTAGACTTACACTCTCCTTGAGATCCTGTAACTGCGATTCCTTGGATCAGTCCCACAGCACATCCATATCGATCGCTGGTTGGGAAATCACATGTAAATTCAGTTACGAAGTTAAAACTGTCAGCACGACCTTCTGGAGTCGTTAACATAACAGGTAAAGAATGCGTTTCTTCAGTTTCAACTGAAGTTAAATTGGGCTGCTCGTTTGCTTCGCTCCTTAATTCACTGGTCACTTCATCATAAAACTGACTATAATACAGTTCAATGTATTTCGCAGCCATATCAGCAGGTTTTCCCTGGTGTTTCAAGTAACCATTTTGTAGAATGATGGCGCGATCGCATAGCTTTACAACTGCTTGAGTGTCATGGCTGACAAAGATAATAGAAGTTCCTTGATCACGTAAGTTCTCCAAACGCCGAAAGCATTTTTGTTGGAAGAAAATATCCCCAACTGCTAATGCCTCATCAACAATCAAAATATCTGGTTCAACGTGAATTGCAGAGGCAAATGCCAACCGAACATACATCCCACTGGAATAAGTTTTGACAGGCTGATCAATAAAGTTACCAATATCTGCAAAAGCAGCGATATCATCAAATCGCTTGTCTATTTCTGCTTTTGACAATCCCAAAATCGCCCCGTTCATGTAAACATTATCTCGACCGGAAAACTCTGGATTAAAGCCGGCTCCCAATTCCAGCAAAGCAGCCACCCGGCCATTCACCTGAACTGTTCCTCTGGTTGGTTGAAGCGTTCCACATATAAGTTGCAGTAGCGTTGACTTGCCTGCTCCATTACGCCCAATTATGCCAAACGTTTCTCTCCTGTAGATATCCAGGGTAATATCCCGTAAAGCCCAAAATTCCTGACCCTGCTTTTTACCTGGCAAAAGCATCTCCTTTAACCGGTCAAGGGGTTTTGCATACTGCCTGAAGCATTTTGAAATACCCTGTAGAGAGACTGCAACTTCGGCCATACTTGCTCTAAAACCATTGCTCGATCACATTACGTATTTTCATATTCTTGAAACAGTAGGTACTACAATTATCTTCTTTTCATAAATAGATCTAACTCTTAAAGAACGTCTGCAAAGGCAGGGCGGAGTCGGCGGTAAATTGATAACCCAATATAAAAGATAATAAGTGAAAGTAAACTCATTACTCCCCACTCTAGCCAATGATTCACCTGTCCAATCAAAATCAGGTCTCGATAGAGTTCAATGACGATTGTGAAGGGGTTAACCCAAAACACCAGTGGACGCAACGCTACCGGAACAGACGAGGCTGGATAGATAATAGGAGTAACATAGAACCAAAGATTGAGAATTACCCCTAAGGTTTGTGGGATATCCCTCAAAAAAACAGTTAAAGCAGAAGTCAAATAACCCAATCCAGCCGTTAGCAGTAATTGAGGCAACCAAATTAGTGGCAGTAGCAGAATTGTGGGATGAATTGTCTGGGTTGTTACAGATGTAAACATAATCAGTAACATAAGGCCCATTGTACTTTCAACAAAGGCTGTCAGAATTGGTACTAGAGGCAACAGTCCTAGCGGAAACACCACCTTCTTAACCAGATTTGGCTGATCGATGACAGCTGTTGAAGCCTGAAGAAAACCAGCCGTAAAAGCATTCCAGGGAATCAGGCCAGCAGAGAGCCAGAGGCCAAAGATAAGATTGGTCACAGGCAAGTCCGGCAGATTGAGCTTAACTTTAAGGACGACTGAGAAAACATAAGTGTAAACCAGCAATTGAGAAAGCTGGTTTAAAATTGGCCACAGGTTGCCGAGAACAGAACCTTTGTAGCGAGCTTGCAAATTACGCTGAACCAGAGTCTTGAGAAGATCAAGCTTGAGCCACACAGCATGGTTAATTAGTATTTTTTGCGTCATTACTTATAAAGATTCTGATAAAGCGGAAGTCCTCAAATTTTGAACTACGCAAAATTTTCCAGCTAGGTTAAGGAGACATTGGAGACATACTCCTACCAGGAGGATGCTGTAGAGCCGATAAAATACTTTAACGAAGGCTTAATATTAAGCACTGAACAAGTTTAGCACGCCCCTTTTGCAATTCTGGCTGAAGGATGAAAGTTTGGTAGG
Organism: Leptodesmis sp.; assembly: GCF_052746595.1. Taxonomy (NCBI): domain Bacteria; kingdom Bacillati; phylum Cyanobacteriota; class Cyanophyceae; order Leptolyngbyales; family Leptolyngbyaceae; genus Leptodesmis; species Leptodesmis sp. The sequence continues at coordinate 6,862 of NZ_JBRAGO010000055.1, read as the reverse complement.
ATTCAAGGTGCTTTAACAACTTAGCTGTCTAGGATGAATTTAATTGAGCAGATTCATGACCGATATATTTTCAATCGTCGCGTTCGGGTTCTCAGTGACCAGTTGGCCAGATTAGTTCCGCAGCATGCCCGGTTGTTAGACGTGGGTTGTGGGGACGGCTTACTCACCCAACTACTCAGTCAGAAGCGGCCAGATGTTCAAACCTATGGAATTGATGTGCTGGTGCGAGATCAGACCTGGGTTCCAGTCATGCCATTCGACGGACAAGTCATTCCTTACGGGGATGCTAGTTTTGATGTGGTGATGTTTGTAGATGTCCTGCATCACACCATCGACCCCATGATATTGCTGCACGAAGCCAGGCGGGTTGCTCGTCAGGCGATTATCCTCAAAGACCACACCTGCAACGGCTGGCTAGCTGGCCCAACTCTGCAATTTATGGATCAGGTTGGAAATCAGCGGTATGGCGTAGTGCCTCCTTACAACTATTGGCCTCAACAGAAGTGGCGTAATGCCTTCGACAAACTGGGTTTGACCATCAGTGCCTGGAATCAACAGTTAGGTCTTTATCCACCTCCACTCAGTTGGTTTTTTGAACGATCGCTGCATTTTGTTGCCCGACTGGATTTGAACTAGACATGATCTTCGCAAAGAAAAAATCCCTCAGTGAATATTACAAGCACCAGCCTGACTTCGGAGGGTTGGTCAGTTTTGTCTCAATGTATGCCCGCCGGAAAATGTATCAATCCTTAGTGGAGACGGTTGCTCCTACGGAAAAAACAACGGTTCTGGATGTGGGTGTCACATGCGATCGCCGGACTGATTCCAATTTCTTTGAAAAACTCTACCCCTATTCCCACAACATCACGGCGGTTGGCTTAGAAGATGCGTCTTTTCTGGAGCAAGATCATCCTGGGCTTACCTTTATCCAAGCAGATGGTGCCAAGCTGCCTTTTCCCAATCAGAGCTTTGATTTAGTCGTCTGTTTTGCGGTGATTGAGCATGTGGGCGATCGTGCTCAACAACAAGCTTTTGTTCAGGAACTGTGTCGAGTTGGCCGTGCCTGTTTTATTACCACACCTAACCGTTGGTACCCGATTGAATTTCACACTACCTTGCCGCTGGTGCATTGGCTTCCCTCCGCCTGGTTTCGCAAAATTCTGAAATGGCTTGGTAAAGACTTTTGGGCTTCAGAAAAAAACTTAAATCTGCTGTCAGAAAAGGAAGTGTTGAGTTTTTTTCCGCAGCAAACCAGGGTTTACACCAAGCATTTCAGACTACTGGGGCCGATATCAAATCTGGTTTTTTATGCAGAAAACTGAAAAACTATTGGGGACTTGCGCGCAAATAAAATCCCTACAATGCGTCATAGCGAGGGAAATCAGGATGCTTGACGGAATGTACCCTTGATAATACTATCTAAGCCGTGGTGCTTTGGGGGAAAGACGGTGTTAAGTTCGCATGGCGACAATACCGGACAGGTAGAGGCAGGTGAGATTGAAAGTGTAGATTTTAATGAATTGTCTGGTGAAGCGACCCTTGGCGATATTGAACAGAAGATCCGCGATGCAATAGACAAGGAACGGTTAAGGACATGGCTTCAGCCCCAGCCGTCGCGAGTGTATCGAGATCTCGCTGGCCGATGGATGGCGATCGGGTTAGCTATATCCGCGGTTGCTTACTGGCAAAACTGGATAGTTTATCTCCTTGCTTTTTTCGTAATTGGTTTTTCCCAATATGGCCTGTTTATTCTGGGGCATGATGCCATTCACTACACCTTACATCCCAACCGTAAAGTGAATGATCTGCTGGCCCGCTGGCTGATTTACGGTTCGCTGTTCATGGGTCTGGATGATGGCCGACGCAACCATCTTAATCACCACCGCTGGGTTGGAACTACCAATGACCCGGATCGCTACCTGCACAGTCTGGCAGACAAAAACTCCCGTCTAAAGCTGTTTTTTTTCTGTACGGGATTAGCAACCTTCGGCAAAACAGTGCTGAAGGTATCTCCTTTTGGCAAACTGCAACAGCGCAAGACCACGACAGAAAAGCTCGACCCTGGAAATCTCAAGGGTTATATACTGTCACAGCCCTTGATGGAGTATTTGAGCCAGCGCCTTTCCGTGTTTGTGATGCAAATGTTGTTGATCGTTTCGTTTCTGGCGATGGGGCTACCCTGGTGGAGTTATCTGGTTCTTTGGATTGCTCCGATTTATTTCTGTGTTTTCTTGCCAGATGAAGTGCGGGCCTTTTGTGACCATGCCGTTGATCTCGTACCGGACACGGCAGCAGATCCTTATCGCTTGGTATCGTTTACCCCATCATGGCTGGAAGCGATGGTCTTCTCTCCCCACAATATAAACTATCATGCCGAGCATCATTTGTTCCCGGCCGTCCCTTATTACAATCTGCCCCGGGTTCATCAGGATTTGCGGTACAACTCCCAGATCACTGTTAAGCAGAGTTACTTGGGTTACTTGATCCAATTGTTTGCTAAGTTACCCCTAACTATTGTTGGCAGTTCTGACTCGTAAATCTTTCTATGGTCAAAAAAAATTTGCAACTTGAGCCAGTTTGTTGTGGTGTATGTAGTGGTGATCAATGGCACGAGTATGCTCAGGGTAAAGACTACGAGTACAATACATCTGATGATGTGTTTCAGATTGTGGAATGCCAGTTGTGTGGCAATATATATCTGAATCCGCGTCCGACAAAATCAGAATTATCAACTATCTATCCTCCTAACTATTATGCCTATAACTACAATGTGGCGATTAATCCGATCGCGGTTCGAGCTAAGGATTGGTTGGATAAAGCCAAGGTAAAGCAATGGCTGAAACATCTCTCAACCCCAACACCTCGCTTTTTAGATGTGGGCTGTGGAAATGGGCGATACCTGAGAATGTTATATCAATTGGGTGTCCCCAAAGATTACTTATATGGCGTCGAAATGAACGATCGCCAAATTGAGCAACTAAAGGCAGATGGCTTTCATGGCTACTATGGCCGGATTGAGGATGTAGAAGAGCAGTTGCCAGCCGCATCCTTTGATTTGATTGTACTTTTGCAGGTGCTCGAGCACGTTGAGAATCCCCGTCAAATGATGGCATCCCTGACTAAATTACTGGCTCCAGGTGGCATCTTGATTGTGGAAACCCCAAATACCAAAAGTTGGGATGCCAAGCTATTTCGTCGAGGTTACTGGGGCGGATACCATATCCCGCGTCACTGGAATTTGCTGAATGCTGCGACGCTGAAACGACTGGCTAATGAGCAGGGGTTGGACATCAAAACGTTCAACTTTCTGCCTGCTCATTCCTTCTGGATCTTCTCGTTTCATCACTGGATCAGCGATCGCTGGAAAAACAAAACCTTAGCCGATTGGTTTAACCCCTATCAGAATCTCATCTTGTTGACTATTTTTACTGGCTTTGATCTGGTACGGGCCAAGCTGGGTTTTTCAACTTCAAATATCCAAATGGTTGCCTTAAAACCTTATTCCTCTGTTGCACGCGAATGAAACAGCATCAATATCAATAAAGTTCAATATTAGTAAAGTTAGGATGAAGTTTATGTTGCAAGTCTACCAGAGCCGATTAAGAAATTAAACCTTATCCAAGTCCAGAACCGTAGTTTCTTCTTATAGGGAAATGACCGTTCTCTAGCTGGACTTGGTTTAGCTTTGTTTAATCTCTCGTTGGCCTAGCTTTAGTTGACTTGGTAGAGGAGTTCTGGAATGGGTGATTACAGTCATCAGGAAAAACCGTTAGTATCTGTTGTCATGCCTTGTTTAAACGAAGAAGGTGCGATCGGAGCCTGTATTGAGAAAATCCAAACCACCTTTGAGCGCCACGGGATTCCAGGCGAGATCGTTGTGTGCGACAACGGCTCCACAGACCGCTCCGTAGAAATTGCCAGCAGCATGGGGGCTAGAGTTGTACATCAACCCCTGCGAGGTTACGGCAATGCTTACATCAAAGGGTTTGCCAGTGCTCGGGGCGACTACCTGATCATGGGGGACGCAGATGGTACTTATGACTTTTGCCAAATTCCTCAGTTTCTTCACGCCCTGACTGTAGAGGGCTATGACTTTGTAACGGGGAGTCGTTTTTTGCAAAAAAAATCATCCCAACACGATCCATTTCTGCATCGCTTCATTGGTAATCCTGCCATTACTGGTATTCTTAACTTACTATTTGGCTCTAAATATACAGATGTCTACTGCGGATTTCGAGGATTCAGTCGAGATGCCTACGAGCGCATTGCGCCAGTTAGTCCTGGCATGGAATTCAACCTGGAAATCGCCATTAATGCCAAGCTAGCAAAGCTAAGTTTGAAGGAAATCCCCATTGACCTTGCTCCTCGTATTGGAGAGTCTAAACTACGCACATTTCGGGATGGTTGGCGCAGTCTTCGGATGATGCTGCTCTACAGTCCAAATGCGCTATTTTTAATCCCTGGTTCTGCTCTATTTACTCTGGGAATGTTGATTCACCTGATTGTGCTAAGCGGGTGGATAACCGTTGATGGTCGTTCTCCTGGGGTTGTAACAGGAATTGTGGGCACGATTTTGAGTGTGGTTGGCTTTGAGACGCTGAGTTTAGGGTTACACGCCAAAACCTACTCCTGGAGCCGCCGCTTTGATAAAGATAATCAGTTTCTCCGTAAGTTCTACCGCCTGTTCAACTTAGAGGCAGGACTGCTACTTGGAACCACTCTACTCCTGATTGGTAGTGCAATTTTGACTCGCTCCGTCGTAGTCTGGTTGCAGTCAAGTTTGCTACCCCTACCCAACCCAGAATGGGTCTCCTTTGCCGCAACATTGATTATGGTTGGGTTGGGTACTGTGTTTTCCTCTCTGTTTATTTCTGCGATGTCAATGCAAAAGATGGAAATTTACGGGCAGCAATAGTTTCAGGGCGTTGACGGAAAAAGTAAGTACATCAGTTCTTCAACTTTAATTTTCTATGTTCATTGATGGTTTCTTTACCGTATCTGTGCCAACACTTTTCCCAAACACGAAGAAATGGTTAGAGAAAACTTGTAGACTCTCACCTCAAGACAACTCTACAGTGCTACTGATTATCCTGGTCGTGGCCCTACTGGTACTTCTGTTGCGGCTGCTGGCACCGTTTGAAGTGTACTGGGATCAGAGTATCCAGCTAGAAAGTGCCCATCGACTGGCAAAAGGACTGGGACTGACTACTACATACGACTTAAGCATCACCCGTGGTGATGAGGATTCCAAGATCACCAGTAGTGATCTGAATGTGGCACCTGAAGCCCATTATGTGACTTGGTTTCCCCCTGCCTTTTCACTCCTGATTGGAGGCTTACTGGGGCTGGGATTGCCTGCCGTAATTGCTCTCAAACTCACTTATTCCCTGGTGACTCTGGTCGGCTGGGCAGGCTGGGGATTAATCGCCACCTCCATGCTGGCTAAACCAATCCGGTTATTCACAAAACTGATTCCTTTTCAGTACGCGATCGCTGCCCTCCTACCCATTTTTTTCACTCCTGATTGGAAAGGAACTGATATTTATCTCTGGGCTGGCGTTCCCTGGATCGTTCTACTCCTCAGTCAAACCCAGGCCAGCGCGAATCTTAGATATGTAGTTGGTGCTGGTTTAATTTCTGGGCTTTTGTACTCCTTCCGCTACGCCAGCCTATTTTTAGTCCTCAGTGTTCTTCTGATACTGGCGATCGCTCACCTTCCCCGACTTAAACCTCTGGTTGTTCAGTTTGCATATTTTCTGGGTGGATCTCTGGTATTCATCCTTCCAGTGAGCATTTACAATCGCGTGGTTCAGGCGGGTGTTGGTCTACCAGCCTATATATCAAGTTACGGATTCGCTGACTTTTCTTCCACTATCGAGAGAATCGGGCATCAATTGCCCACCGCATCCGTTTTGTTTGGCTTGCCTGTTAGTGAAACAGTGACTGCTCTGCCAGCCCAAACTCCCTGGCGCTATCTTTATGGAATTGCTGTCCTGCTGATCCTAGGCTTCCTCCCATTCTGGGTAAAACAGTTAAAACGTGAGCACAGTGAAGATTTCGGTATTTTACTTGGGCTTACCTGCTTGCCAATTTCCCTGGTACTGTTTTTGGTCGTCTGTATGTTTGCTAACCCTTACGGTTATTTGGAAACCGAGCGCTATTACGTGGGGGTTAAACTCTGTTTCATCATGGCCTTTTACCGATTATCATCTTTGCCCGAAGCGCACTGGAGCGTTAGATGGATTAGCTCAATTTTCGTAACCATTTTGTTGGTGCATTATGGACTTTATCGGCCCTCTGATCTATGGAATGGTAAGCAAGCCCAATTGATTCAACAAGTAGCAGGATATACTCCAACTTCTGATGTAAGTTATCCAAGTAACCAGTTTTATAGCTCCTACGTCAGTGAAGCACTCAGGTCAACAGTAAAGAAACTGCAGCAAGAGTATCCAGATGCTATTTTCTTTACCGTTGCCTATGCCTATTACACCTATGACGGCTCTACAGGGGTGAGATTTATGCAGGGATATCGGTTTTGGCAAAAAGCTTACGTCACCAAGCCAACCAAAGTATTTTGGGTCACATATCACCACTACTGTACAGGAATCTGCGGGACAGTAAATTACACAAACATTGACGTAATTGCTAAACTACCTCAATTGAAAACTGTATTTATAGACCCTGAGAATAAGGGAGAAATTTTGACCGCAGAATTGCCGGCAGGGTTTAGATTTAGTTCCTATTCAACTAATTCAACCAGCGTTAAAGAACTAGCCCAGTAGCCCAATAGTTAAGTTAAGCGTTTGAAAAGTATCTGGCGGTTAAAACCGCAACTACACTCACCCAGTCTGCCGACGCAGAC
>NZ_JBRAGO010000054.1:0-31637 GCF_052746595.1 Leptodesmis sp. | reverse complement strand
GCGTTTAAATAGCCTTCGCGAGTCAGTTCTTGAGCAGTCTGAATTTCAGACTGAGCGCGTTTTTTAATCGCTTCAACTAGGGCTTTAGTTTCTTGTTTTAAGTCGGCATTTTGGTCTGCCATTTCTTGTTCGACGAGGGCATCCGTTTCAGGACTGATGATGATTTTAGAAGATGAATTTTGATTGGCTTCGGTCATGATTTAATTCTCCTTGAGTTGAATTTAGAAAATTTAGTTGTAAGGGAGTTGTAAGGGCTAGAGTCATTAATCACCTATTCGGATAAATGATCTACTTGGATGCAATCCGATAGGCACATAATTGGGCTTTGAGTTGGGTGATTTTCTCCGCCATATCTAAAACCATTGCTGCGCCCACTAAATTTAAACCTAAATCGCGACGCAATCGTTGCAGCTTAACCACTCGAATTAAATCCTGGCGATGCAGCATGGAGCCAACGGGTTCGATCAATCCCAAACTGGCGAATCTTTCCAATAAAGAAACGGAAGTTTGAGTCAGATAAGCAGCTTGCTCAAAGCTGTAAAGACGCTCGCCTTCTTTTGACCAGACAATTTGAGACAGACTAAAATTGGCGCTCATAGGCGCACCTCCGCTAAGGTTCCACGGGGATTGAAACTACTGGTTTCTCGCAATTTCTCATAGCATTCTTTTTCCCTGGGGCTCAATTCTTTGGGGGTGACAATTTTAATCCGCACGATCAGATCGGTGCGATCGCCTTTGGGATTGCGCCAGCCTTTGCCGCGCAACCGTAGTGCTTGTCCGGAGTCAACTCCAGGGGGTATAGTTAGCTTCACTTTGCCATCGGGAGTCGGGACATCAATCTGCGCTCCCAGTACTGCTTCTTCTGGACTAATGGGAATCTCACAGGTGATATTGTTCCCTTCAAATCGAAAGATGGAATGGGGAAGTAATTCAATGGTTAAATACAGATCGCCCCGCTGCTGACTAAAAGGACTGATTTGTCCCTTACCTTTCAAACGCAAGCGACTGCCTGATTTTGCTCCTGGGGGAATGCGAACCGTCACCGTCTCCTCCCCAATTTGCAAGCGTTTTTGCGTACCATGAAAAGCTTCAGCAAAGGTGAGCGCGATCGCAGCTTCGGTATCTTGGGTAGGAATATCGGTAAACCGACTAAAGGGATCTTCTCCGCCGCTAAACTCGACATATTCCTGAACTCCTTGAGGGCCTGTAGTCGTACGGTAAGTATAAACCCTGCCTCTGGTGCCGCCTCGACCGAACCGGCCTAACAATTCGTTAATGAAGTCGTCAAAGCTACCATACTGAGCGAAATCCATGCCTTCAAAGCCAACGCCACCCGTTGGGGTAGCACCCGCAGCAGCCTGTTGCCAGTACCGACCAAATTGGTCGTATTTTTGACGTTTGTCAGGGTCAGAGAGGATTTCGTGGGCCTCGTTAATTTCTTTAAAGCGTGCTTCCGCTTCCTTGTTACCCGGATTTAGATCAGGGTGATATTTTCGCGCCAACTTGCGGTAGGCTTTTTTGATTTCCTCCGCTGTGGCAGTTTTGCTCACTCCCAAAATTTGGTAATAGTCTCTAAATTCATTGACCGCCATCGGTACCTCCTAGCAAAAAAATTCAGAGTTAGTTCTGAGGCGGTTTCCTGTCTTAGTTGCCTTTACGGTTAGAATAGGTGCCAGTCTCATCGCGATCGAATAGATGTTGAATCCGTTCCCAGGCTTTGATGAGGGCATTGGTTTTATCCTTTGACTCGCTCAAAGCTTGGTTATAGGTTTCCACAAAGGTCGATTGTGCTTCACCGGAGAGATTTGCCCTCATTTCTGGGGAAATTTGCTCTTTACTGGTCAATTCCCCGTCTGGTTGGCGAGGAATTTGCATATCGGTAATGGCAACTTCTTCTCCTCCCGCAGCTTGCAACAACAAAAAGATTTCGCCTGACTTGTCTACTGGGACTTCCACCACCAGCAAAAACTCGCCCGCTTGCAGGCGCGTTTGATAGATCGCTGCTTTATCCTGGGGCATTCCCAAGGACATCAGCACAGAACCCAATCCAGCTCCCAAAGCACCATACAGCGCACTGCTGGTTGCTCCTAACAAAGCTGCTCCCAAGGGTCCCGTGCTACGACAGCGCCCAGAAAGGGAACGAATAAAACGCCGACCCCTGTAACTAGGCTGAGTAAAGAACCAAACAGCGAACCGTAGATTGCGCCGGTCGTCATGCCATCTAAAATGACATCTTTTTTGGTGAGAAAACCCGTTATCCGAGCTTCCGATTGAAAGTTGCGACCGACAATAGAAATATTGTCTTTAGGAAGGCCGCGATCGAGCAAGCGTTTAATGGCATCCTCTAGCTTTTTCTCTTCTTTGAAGGCAGCAGAAACACATTTTTCTGAGGGTTTTTCAAAGGCTGAACTCATGAGCATTACTCCCTCTACTGATTGTTTAAAAAAGGGCAATTGGCAATGCGATTGCAGTAAATAAGCTGAATTTTGCCAAAATTGCCCTTTCCAAATTTAATGACTACCGAAACTTCCTCTTCTGAGTTGAGGCGATGTCCTTGGTTAAAGAAACATTAACCCAAGTTAACTTTCACAACTTTGCTTTTTTCTTCTTCTGCCTTAGGCAAGGTGAGGGTGAGGATACCATCTTTGTATTCAGCCTGTACCTTGTTGTTTTGAATGCGAGTCGAGAGAGGAATGACCCGTTCAAACTTACCATAGCGGAATTCGGTACGGATTACTCCTTTTTCTTCAGTTTTGGTTTCCGACTTGCGTTCTCCACTGATACTAACTGCATCTGCTGAAACTTCGACATTCAAGTCTTTGGCATCCATACCAGGAATTTCCAGTTTCAGGTGAATGGCATCGGCTGTTTCTTCTATTTCTGCTGGCGGAATAAAGGTAAAGCCATCCCTCATTTCTCTGGTAACTGGGAGAAGATCGTCAAACAGGCGGTTCATTTGCCGTTGTAGAGTTTCAATTTCTCGAAATGGTTCCCAACGAACAAGTGCCATCGTTTTAACCTCCTAGATTTGAGTTTTTTGACTGTTTAAATCAAATCGGGTCGCAATTGATCGGGTAAGTCATAATACGCGATATATCATAACCTACCCTTCTTCCTGACACCACGATTGTATAATTCAGTGCAAATCAGTCGAGGTTGGTTTTTTGGATAAGCTAGGTTCGTATTTCCGTATTTGAGGGCAGACTTGCTGAATCTTTAAAGGTTGATTCCTGAGTGGTGCAGAAAACTTTTTTGAGTCTCATGATGGATAACCTGAACGACCAAAACAGCGCCTGAAACCCCTTGCCCTCGTTCGTTCGCCCGATAAAACTCAAGATCGCTGTCTCGGTGAGAATCCTTGATTTATAGGGGTTTCAGGAGTTTTCTGCACCACCAAGGGTTGATTCTCAGGAAGACTTCTGCCTCTCCGGCTTGCATCTAGATAGGAGGGGGCTTGAGTATCCGGCAGTGAAAACTGCGACTACACTCACCAACTCTGCTGACGCAGACTTAATAAAATCAAGGTTTTCAGTAACCTGCGGGCAGGTTTTCTCCGGATAGCCGCAACTTCAGCCAGGGTGACAAAGAGACAGGCTTTTAAAACATCCTCTGAGGAATTACACCTGCGTACAGACCATTTGATCACCGTCAATCAACTCTATTTAACCCTAAAGCCCCAAATTCCAAGATCTGGGGCTTGCGCTTTTAAGAGCAGATCGGTTATACCCTGGTGCTCCTTATTCACCAGGTCTACGTGCTTTACCTATATGTTTTTGAGTATACACATTGCTAGCAGCGATCGCTGCCTGTCCCGAAAGGGAGAACATAAGATGGGGCACTATAGTTTAAAGATTAAAGAATTCATCCACGGCATTTACTTTTCTTTATAAATATGCGGTAATGAAGTATTCTTGCTGCGGAAGAAAAAGATAGCTTTAACCTGTATTCCATCCTTTGGGGCTGAAGCCGTAGATATTGAGTATGCGGTATAGGTACCCTCCTTGCGCCAACTTCTGTAATATCAACCAAATCGAGTTAGAGAACTGAAATTTCCTACACCAGAAACGGCAATTCCGAATTAGGACAATAATCTTTAAAGACTTTTCATTACAGGTTTTAAAGCTTTATGGTGAAAGATCAGAAACAACTATTCTAAACGATGCGTTCCCTGACCAACGAGGAAAAATCGACTCCGATCATCGGTAAACGGTACAAGCTCATTGCCCAACTCGGGGTTGGCGGCTTTGGACAATCCTTCTTAGCCCAGGATTTGCATCTCCCGGGTTGCCCTCGCTGTGTCATAAAACGGTTGCTGGTTAAAACTCATGATATTAAGCATCTAAAAACTGCACGACGACTGTTTGACACTGAAGCCAAGGTGCTATATCAACTTGGCCGCCATGATCAGATTCCTTCTCTATATGCCCACTTTGAGGAAAACCAGGAATTTTATCTGGTGCAATAATTTATTGAAGGGCAATCGCTGACTCGCCAGATTGCGAAAGGAAAGCCATGGCCGGAAGAGCGAGTAATTATTTTGTTACGAGATATTCTGGAAATTCTGACGTTTGTGCATCAGCAAAACGTGATTCATCGGGATGTCAAACCCTCGAACTTGATTCGTCGCCATCAAGATGGCAAGTTAGTACTGATTGATTTTGGCGCGGTAAAACAGGTCAGTGTACAACTAGCTGATCTGGATTCGGATGTAGCCGAGTCTACGATCGTCGTTGGTACTCATGGCTACATCCCGAATGAACAATTGGCTGGGAAACCCCGTTTCTGCAGCGATGTTTATGCCGTTGGAATTGTGGGAATCCAAGCCTTAACTGGGATAGCTCCTAAGTTGCTGGGTGAGGTGGCGGAAACTGGGGAGTTAGAGTGGCGGAGCTATGTTCCTGGAGTTAGTCCAGAATTAGCGGATGTCATCGATCACATGGTGTACTACGATTTCCGCGATCGCTATCCCACTGCTATGGAAACCCTGGAAGCATTGAAAAACCTACCCACCAAACTATTTAGCTTTGCAGATATAGATACCGATTTGCCCTTTTGGGAAAGTGAAGAATCGGATGCAACAATTCACTTCAAATCCGATCTGTTTGAGACAGATTTAACCCAGAAAGAATCAGATATTATCAATGACAATGGTTCTGCTCAACCAAAACCAACACTTCATCAGGAGGAAACCCTGACGTTTGGCGATGCTGCTCCAAATAGAAGCGAGGGCAGCCCCTTCCGAACTGTGCCATCAGCGAACCCATCCTGACAACAGAGGTTGCAGTCTAGCTGGCAGGGGAGATGGCTGAAACGGTGGAGCGTTCCTGTGGTTGTGTTAGCGATCGCTGGCATGGCTTTTTCTGTCTATCAAGCTAAACTCTGGTCTAAAACCAACGGCTGAAACAGTTCCCTCTTTGAATTCGGCAGTGAAAGGCTCCCCTCCTGTGAAAGCTGTTCCTCCTGCAACGGTTCCTTCTCCATCTTCCCTGCTACTAAGAGAGACTCCACTCAGCCGAGCCAATCTGTTATTGAAACAGCGACAATACTCTGAGGCACTGGCGGCTTTCAATCAGGTAATTGAGTTAAACCCCACTAAGGTAGAGGCTTACTGGGGGCGCTGTGAAAGTTTGAATGGATTGAAGCAACCGGATTCAGCGATCGTCGCTTGCAATGATGCTCTCAATCTCAACCTAGATTATGCTGAAGCTCTATGGAGTAAAGGGAAAGCATACCGACAGCAAGATCGAATTCTGCAAGCACTCCATCTGTTTGAGGAGGCAACCTTTGTTAAGCCTACTCTCGCTGGTGCCTGGGTTGACCGGGGCAGTGTGCTACAAGAGGTAGGCCGATCTGAGGAAGCGATCAATGTGCTGGATGAAGCGATCGCCCTTAACCGTAATCTGGCAGAGGCTTGGAGTATTCGGGGATCTGCTTTATGGAACCTGGGGCGATATGATCAGGCGATCGCCTCGTTGGATAAAGCGTTAGAAATTCAACCCAGCGCCAAAGACACTCGGGCTATGAGAGAAAAAGCTAGAAAAGAACTGGGGTATTAACCTACTCATGACAGTTTCAAGCTGCGTCTAGCATTTGCGATTCACGAGCTGCGATCGCCTGTCGTAGTTGTAATTTTAAGACCGAGAATTGGTTCCGCAGTAGATTGGTGTCAATTTCAATTTCAGATCGTTCATCTTGAGCCATCAGCAAATTAGCGACCGCTTTGCGATACTCTGCTGTACTCATTAATTTCAGCCGTTTAGCTTTTCGTTGGGCATCATTTTTAAGATCACTATCAAACGCAATCGCAGTGTCAATTTCAGCCGTTAAACCATTTACAATTTTCTGTAAACGGCGGATATGCTAGTCTATTCTCAGAAGCTGTCGTTGCTTCTCTGCAATTTCTGCTGGATAGTCAATAAGTTTCATACAAATTCCTGATTTTCTGCCTAAAATCAGCATTTTCAATTATTTTAATTTTAGTAAAACTACTGTTCAGTTAGGATTACAGCCCCTATCCTAGATTTTCGGGAATTATGAATGGATAGCGTTGATGTTCCCCAGCGCTTGCCAGCAGGCGACTCGCTGTCCCTCAATATATGTTAGCGATCGAACCTTTTCAGCAAAGCAAATTTTGAGACGAACAATCATACTGATCCATATGATTACTGAGTTTAAAAGGGGCAACTATGGTAGTCAGGTTTAAATTACTAGTGAAAATGCTGTCTTGGTGTCAAACATTAAGATTTTTTATGTTGAGAAGTTCAATGCAAGTGAAGAATACACTGAAAAGACAGGTGTAAGCTCAATTTTTTCTAAGTGGGATTACTTGCACTTTGAAGTTTCTTGGGAAAACGTCAAACCCGTTAATTAGAAAGTAAAAGCTTCCATGAAAAATGGTCTCTTTTTGCTGCAAAGGCAAATGTATAGACGTATAGTGAGAATGTAGTCTTCCAAAGCTTGATAAAAGGACATCTGCCATGAATTTGAAATATGTTGTCTCTACTATTAGCTTGCTGGCCACTGGAATGATGGCATCTGGTTCCCCAGCCCAAGCTTTTTCGTTCTCAAGCACTATCAGTCCTCCCAGCTTAGGACCAACCCACGACATTATGCTCAATTCGGTAACGCTGAGTAGCGGCAAAACGATTAGTGACTTCGTTTTAGTTCAGTCTGCCAATATTATTTCTAACGACACTTGGACAGGTGGCGATACAGGAGCAGCCAGTTCCGATCGGGGAGACAATGCTTCTGGTATTGAGGAAGAAGCAGCTACCAATAGCTCAGTTGTGGCCAGTCTGGGTAACTTGAACCTGAATAATATTATTGATGTGGAAGAAACCGGCTCTTTTCTGATCAACCTGTCGTTTGGGCAGGCCGTATCTAGCCTGTTCTTCTGGGAACGGGGTATGAATAGCGATCTGACCATCCAGGCACTAGATCAGGCGGGTAATCTGATTGGCAGGCTGTTTCGCATCGATCGCAATACCTGGCAAAATGCAGGATTCGCTATTGATACAACCGAAATCTCAGGAGCACAACAAATGGGTTCTCGTGGGATTAGTGTCGGAGATTTAGGACTGACAGGGCCAATCTTTGGCATTCAAGTCAGTGCAGATGCCTCCCACAATGGCCCCGACTTCAAGGTAATGGGTTCGGTTGAAGCGGTTCCAGAGCCTACTACTGTGGCAGGTCTGTCTCTGGCAGGTGCTGGTTTGGCAGCAGCCCGTCGTCGCCGTAGCAAGCAAACAGCGTAAGTTTGATGCCAACGAATCCTAAAGGAGTTGTATAGCGATCCTCCCTTTTCCAAGTGAAGAGGGAGGATTCTTTGAGTAGAAAGCACCAGACAAACAGAGCTTGCTAAAGGTCTGGTGCTGATGCGAAGAGTTTACTTCTGATTGTGGCCAGTGGTCGTCAAGACCCGTTCGACTAACTTCTCAGGCACCTCTTGCAAGTGGTCATATTCCCACTTAAAAAAGCCTACACCCATTGTCAGCGATCGCAACTCTACAATCAGGTCATGCATTTCGGCCTGGGGAATGTAAGCTACAACCTCATCCCATCCAGTCCAGTCGGCTTTCCCATCGTACCCCAGAATTTGCCCTCGCCGTCCGCTAACCAGCCGTAGCACCTTAGAGGTAAAGTCCGTCGGCACCGAGATTGTGACATTCAAAATGGGTTCTAGCAGCGTTGGTTCACACCTCAGCAAACCTTCCTGCATCGCGATCCGGGCCGCTTGTTTAAACGCCTGCTCAGAACTATCGACGGTGTGATACGACCCATTGGTCAGCGTTACAGCTACATCCACCACTGGAAATCCTAAAGGCCCGTGAGTCAGATACTCCCGCACCCCGTTTTCCACTGCGGGGATATATTGACGTGGCACTACACCACCGACGATCTTTTCATCAAAGTTGAATCCTTCCCCACGCGACAGTGGCTTGATATCTAAATAGACATCGCCAAACTGACCATGTCCTCCGGTTTGCCGTTTATAGCGACCATGAACCGCAGTAGCTGTCTTGCGAATCGTTTCCTTGTAGGGAACTTGCGGTGGATGGGCACTCATCGGCAGATTATATTTGCGATTCAACCGATCCATGGCCACCTGCAGATGAATATCACCCTGACCCCACAGAATGATTTCATGGGTATCCCCATGCTGCTCCCAGGCTAAAGAGGGATCTTCCTCCAATAACTTGGTCAATGCCCCTGTCAGTTTCACTTCATCACTGCGCTTTTCCGCCGCGATCGCGAGAGCAAACACAGAATTTGGTTTCTCAATAGTGGGCAACTTAGCACCTGCAGAGGTATCCCCTGCAGTCAGAATATCTCCCGTCTTGATGCCTTCCATCCGACCGAGAGCCACAATCTCGCCCGCACTGGCCGAAGTCAAACTTTGCTGCTGTTGACCCATCATGCGGTAAATGCCGCCGACGCGAACCCCATTCAACACCATGCCGTCCGTTAAGCTACCCTGCCACACTCTCACCAGGGATAACTTGCCGCCCTGAGGTGTGTAGTATGTCTTCAGTACCTGGGCCAAGGGAGTGGTGTTACTAGAGTCAAGCCCCCGATGCGCTGCTGTCACTTCTGGTTCCGGAGATTCTCTCAGTAATGCTTGAAGTAGAGGGCGCACACCAAAATCCTGATCAGCGATACCAATGAAAACAGGCACGATTTGATCGGCTCCTAACTCCATCTTTAAATCTTGCAGAACTTCCTCTTGCGGCGGTTCCAGTTCTTCCAACAGTTCTTCTAAGAGGTGATCATCAAAGTTAGCCAGGGTTTCCAGCATTTCGTAGCGAGTCGCTTTTTCCTGCTCCTTCAATGACTCTGGCAGGGGGACGGGATCGGCAGGAGCACCGGGATGGTAGTGATAAGCTTGCTCCGTCACCAGATCAATAAATCCGACTAATTTTTCACCGCTACCGATCGGATACTGATGGGCCACTAAGGGACGGCTGGAAACCTTCTTCAAAGCCTGTAGCACTTCATTAAAATCAACATCTGCCCGATCCATCTTGTTGATGAAAACCAGATGGGGAATCTGCCAGTCGTCCAGGAATTTAAATAGAGGCGCGAGTGTGAGTACCCGATCGCTGACAGGCTCACAGACCACAACCACAGCATCTACACCCATCAACGCATTCAACGTCTCCTGGACGAACTCAATCGATCCTGGACAATCCAGGAACGTAAAACGAACGCCGCCATACTCAGTACTGGCGGCGTTTACTTCAACACTCATCTGGCGATCGCGGGCTTCTGGCGTGCCATCACCCACGGTATTTCTGTCCGTGACTTTGCCCTTTCGGGTAATGGCTCCAGTCACAAACAACAGGCTTTCTAATAGCGTTGTTTTACCACTAAGGTAAGGCCCCACGATCGCCACGTTTCGGGTGCCGGATAATACATTGTCGCTCATAAACTACCTCGCTAGCTAAAAACGAGCGTAAGCTTGACTACCCAGAACCTTTGCAGCCTTGGCTACACTTGCTCTAGCCAGTCAATCTGTAGTTCCAGATACATTGGAACACTCTAGATAGATTGTCAACCTTGCAACGGATCAACGAACAAAATTGCAGCTTCTCTTAAGAAGCAGTTAAACAAAAATTAACGGCTCTAGATTAACTACAAAAATCAACTGGCCGAAGAACAGCGGTTATTGATTGAAAAAAGAACACAAAGATAGTTGCTATTTGATTGACTTACGTACAACTACGCATACGTAAGTATCGAATATTCCTTCAATTTATTTGCATCCTCAAAGCCTTGAGTAGACTGGTTTGGGACGGGTTACTTTAGTTTTATACGAAAGTATTTGTCCGAAAGGGTTTCGCAGACTTGTAGAAAATGTAATTCCTTGATGAGAACAGGGTTAAAGGTCTGGATGGGGAAGGGAGCTCTAGGCTAAGTTTTATACGGACTGTGGCTGCCTTGGAAACAAATATGTTTAGCAGCGATCGCAATCCAGATCATATAAAACTAACGTACCCTCATCTACCCTCATCTAAGGAAAGAAACGAATGAACGCTATCAAATTTACTTCAATTGCTATGGCTGGCTTTGCTGCTGTCGCAATGAATGCAGCCTCAGCGGAAGCTTTTAGCTTTAACGTTGGTGGTACGGAGGTGGCTGGAGAAGGGTATAAGTCCAGTGTGGCTGGAGTTACAACCATTGATTTCAATTCAGGAACCGACCCCTCTAATGATTTTGTCAAGTTCTCCGGCTTGGCGGCTGATAGCCTTGTTAAGGGTGGCAAAGCCAATACTATGGTAATCCCGCAGGCGATGACAGCTACTACTTGACTCTGGGTGGAACCGCGATCGGTCTGGCTCTGGGTGCTTGCATGCGGAAGAAAATGAAGGCTAAGACTGCTTAATTTCTGAATCAAAGCCCAGCTTCAGAGAAGAGATGCCACCACTGGCATCTCTTTTACTTTTGAGGTGAAGGTAAGTTATGAAGGGGCAGTGGGGGCATCCATCCTTCATGAATAGTTCCAGTCTGATTACGTGGAGAGTAGGGCGATGGTCTCTGCCCCTGCCAAAATTCTTGCTGTCAGTCACGATCGTGCAATTTGCTACTTAATTTCCTGCTTCCTTATTCAGCAGAATTACCAGATAGAAAAGGCTGAAGAGGTTAAGAATGCGATCGCAGCTTTCGAGCAATTTAATCCGGATCTGGTGATTCTGGACGTTGATTTACCAGATGCCGATGGCTACAACCTCTGCCAAGAGATGCAAACCCACACGGGAGCCTTATAGAATTGATGGCTATCCCCGATGCGGCACGCCCTATCCTTCAGGCAACCATCTAGAATAGATAGAACGTCAAAATGAGAGCGTCTGAATCCCTATGTCACTTTCGGGGCTAATTTCTGCGTTGCCAGCGATCGGAGTTCTGGCCATTCTAATTGTTGTTCACGAACTGGGCCACTTTATGGCAGCCCGGTTGCAAGGTATTTACGCCAACAAGTTTTCAATCGGGTTTGGGCCGATCCTGTGGAAGTATCAGGGGCCAGAAACCGAGTATGCGATCCGGGCCTTTCCCCTGGGAGGGTTTGTCGGCTTTCCGGATGATGACCCGGAAGAAAATAAGATCGATCCCAATGATCCAAACCTATTGCGGAATCGGCCCATTCTGGATCGGGCGATCGTCATCAGTGCGGGGGTGATTGCCAATCTGATCTTTGCCTACCTGATTCTGGTGTTACAGGTGGGAACCGTGGGAGTGCAGCAAACGAGTCAACCCGGTGTCTTGATTGATGGGTTTTTCAAAGTCAGTCAGGTGAGTCCTCAAGCCGCTCAAGCGGGGATTCAGGCTGGAGATAGCCTGTTTATCGATAGCAGTAAAGAGCAGGGGAAATTTGATGTTGCCTACAATCCGGCCACCAATTCTGTCGATCTGTTGACCACCAGCACCAGTCCGTTGGAACTGCAACTGGGTCGTAAGGATGAAGCGGGTAAACTGAAACCTGTTAAAGTTTCTCTTACGCCGGAAGTGAACAGCGATGGCAAGGGATTAACCGGAATTCAACTGACTCCGACTCCTGCAATTCAGGCCGGACTGAAACCGGGCGATGTGGTGCTGGCGCTAAATGGTCAGGAGTTTGGCCAATCGGTGCGGAGTATTCAAGCTTTCCAAAAAACGATTCGGGAGAATCCTGGCAAGCCTGTTGAGTTTAAGGTAAAACGGGGCGAGCAGGTCTTCCCCCTGACTGTCACGCCAAAACCGAATGCCGAAAATGAAGGTACGATCGGTGTTGGTCTGTCTCCCAATGGCGAGATTCAACGCCAGCGGGTGAATCCGATCGCTGCTTTTGGCGCGGGTGCTGAAGAATTCCAGAACATTGTGAATGATACGATCGCAGGCTTCGGACAACTGATCAGTCGCTTCAGTAAGGTAGCCGACCAAGTGGCTGGCCCAGTGGCGATCGTCGCCGTTGGTGCCAAGATTGCTCAGTCGGATGCGGCCAGCCTGTTCCAATTCGCCGCCCTGATTAGCATCAACCTTGCTATCATTAATATCCTGCCTCTGCCTGCACTGGACGGTGGTCATCTCGCCTTTCTGCTAATTGAAGGAGTACGGGGCAAACCTCTACCAACGAAGATTCAGGATGGAGTGATGCAAACCGGACTGATGCTGTTACTGGGGCTGGGCATCTTTCTAATTATTCGAGATACTGCTAACCTGATTCCCCAGTGAGAAAGTCGCGCAAACCTTCCACCAAGCAACGGGCGCTGGAAATTTTGCTGCGCCTGAAGCGAATGTATCCTGATGCCACCTGTTCTTTGAATTATGAAACTCCGGTTCAGTTACTGATTGCCACGATTCTCTCGGCTCAGTGTACGGATGAACGGGTCAATATGACCACTCCTGAATTGTTCCGGCGGTTTCCCGATGCCGCCGCGATCGCCGCTGCTGATATTTCTGAAATCGAAGCCCTGGTCAAATCCTGTGGATTCTACCGCAGTAAGGCAAAGAATATTCAGGGAGCCTGCCGGATGATTATGGAGCAGTTCGGAGGTGAGGTACCGCAAGGGATGGACAACCTGCTGAAACTTCCGGGAGTCGCTCGGAAGACTGCAAACGTGGTATCTGCTAATGCCTTTGGCATTAACCTGGGGGTGACAGTAGATACCCACGTCAAGCGGTTGAGTTACCGTCTGGGTCTGACCAAACATACGGATCCGGTTCGGGTTGAGCGGGATTTAATGAAGCTGATCCCCCAACCAGATTGGGAAAATTGGTCAATCCGGTTGATCTATCATGGACGGGCGGTGTGTACTGCCCGGAAGCCTGCCTGCGATCGCTGTGAATTGGCGGATCTCTGCCCCTCAGCAAGTTTACCCGTAATGCCGATCGTGGCTGAAGCACCAGAGGAAGTGGAATCCCCTGTCGCGATCGCCGCTCAAACACCTTAATGGGTTGCCAAATTCTGTCGCAATTTGGCAATTTGATCCTTTTATCAGGTAAGATAGTAGGCTGTGTTATTTACATAAATGCGTTGGGATGATTCATGGCTAAGAAAAGCATGGTGGAGCGCGAGAAAAAGCGCGAGAAGTTGATTGCGAAATATGCGGCAAAGCGAGAAGCGCTCAAAGAGCAATTTTCGGCAGCAACCTCTCAACAAGAAAAATTAGCAATCCATCGTCAATTGCAACAACTTCCCCGCAACAGCGCCCCTTCCCGTCACCGGAATCGTTGCTGGGCTACGGGTCGTCCTAGAGGCTATTACCGCGATTTTGGTATCTCTCGCCACGTATTGCGGGAAATGGCTCACCAGGGACTGTTACCAGGTGTTGTGAAATCCAGTTGGTAACAGGATTAAGCTTGCTGAGGCTTAACCGCGATATTAAGCGTTGCATGGAATTTGCGTAATTATTGTAGGGGCGTTTCAGAAAGCGCCCCTATTGTTTTTTATTAATAAGTCCATGCTCCTGAGATGGTTTAAATTGTCTTGAACTGCTTGCTGGATTTGCTGTGTGACAATATTTACCGTTGTTGATTTTGCTTTTTGAAACGGTTCAAAGTAGTCCTACAAATTCAATGAACTTCCTACTTTGACTTGTGCAATTCGATGTCCTTTAGGTGCAGGATGATCGATAGCAAATACTTCTCGCTCCAGCCGGGTTAAGGTGTCTAAAAAGCGCTCTGGTGTTGGATCTGCGGCCACGTAACCATCGTAGATGGTATCGAAGTTGAGAATTCGGAACATAGATTTGCGAATCAATTCTTCATCCCAATTGCTACTCCCTTCTGTCTCTCCAGATTCTTCCTGTTCAGTCCTGACCTGGATAGCATTCAAAATTCGGTAAACCCGTTCTCGATCGGGTTCATAGGGGGCTGATTGTAATCTGAGCTGGCGTTCACAAGTCTGTAAAACACAGGCTTTCAGAGCTGCAATCCGATCGTTCCAGGGACGCTCACGGTCGGAGGCACAAATGTCATACTCTTGCTCAACCTGGGTGAGAACTTTTTCCGCGATCGCTCGTAATCGTTCATAATTCTGCGCCTGTTTAGCAATTCCTAGCGTGGCTTCCAGACGACTGAGACTCTGATGAATGACCATGCTCATCGGCTGGAAATAACGATATTTGATGCTAATGGGCACGACAAACAAATTGGGTACAGGGTGCCCCTGCTTCACCGATCGATTCATGGCTTGAAAGGCCAATTGGACAGCTCCCGTCCGAAACGGCATAACGGTATCGTTTTGAAACGAACATCCGCCCTCTGGAAAAATGACCAGATGGCAAGTGGGTTGAGTCAGCAGATCCAAAGTTTGGGCAATACTGGCCCGATCGGCCAATCCTCGACGCACAGAATAGGCCCCAACGGCCTGAAAAAACGGGCCGAGAATGTCCTGAAACTGTTCGTAAGCAGCTAAGTAGTGGAAACTCTGCCCCAGTCGTCCAGATAACAGAAACATGACAATCGGATCTTGAAAAGCGGGATGATTCGGCAGCAGCAAGACCCGGCGATCGCGCAATGCAATCAGTTGATTCAAACTTTCGTAATCAATATCCAGTTCAATTCGGTAGTACAGATAAGCAGCCCAGGGAGCAACCATCTGACACAGTCGGACGAGGGACTGATTGAGTTTGGGAGGATAGAAATCTGGAGCCGTGGCCATAATCACTGTCCGCAACAGCGATCGATGCCTAAGCTGTCTAATAACAACTCACTAACGGCATTCGCTACGGTGAACTGGCCAAAAAAACTGGCGGAGAAATCAAAAGATTCCATTTCAGTGACGATCGCCATCACCAGCGAAATCAGATCATTTTCACCTTCCATCCGCTGCCGCATAAAGATTTGCGCTGCTCGATCGGCAATCTCCTGGTTCACCGCTTCTGGGATAAACTCCTGGTCTAACCAATTAAGCAACGCCTGCTGCAGCCATTCTCCTTCCTGCTGAGGATTTTGGGCTGGAGGCAAGATGATATTGGGAATGGGGTCAACCATAGGCACGATCGCTGGACAGCTTTAATGGTAATTAGTGTAAGGCAGGGTTGCCCCTAACTGGATGACTGGCAACAGGTCTACATAAATTTGAGTAGGATTGGGAAGAAGCAAATTATAGATCATGACCACTGGTGAATAGTCCGTTTGATATTTATGCCATTGTTCAGGGCTATGCTGAAGGCTACTTCTTAATGGCCGATGAGTCAGGCAATAATTTGGGTTGGTATTCCAGTCGTCAGAGAACTCTGATTCCACTGGACGACCGGTTTCGTTATCCCCGATCGCTGCAACGGGTGCTCAATCAGAACCGCTTTACAGTTGCCGTCAATCGGGCCTTTAAGCAGGTTGTGGAAGGGTGTGCCGATCGCGAGACTACCTGGATTTCACCAGAGTTGAAAGAAATTTATTGGGCCTTGCATCAGGCTGGGTGGGCGTACAGCTTTGAAACCTGGCAGGAAGATGAACTGGCGGGAGGAATTTTAGGAATTGTGATTGGGGGAGCCTTCATTGGCGAATCGATGTTTTACCGCATTCCTGAAGGCTCTAAGGTGGCAATGGTGAAACTGGTAGAGCGTTTAAGAGAACGGAACTTTGTCCTGTTCGACACACAGATGATGAATCCCCACCTGGAACGCTTCGGAGCGTACATTATTCGCACAGATGAATACAGAGATCTGCTACGAGAAGCCTTACAGCGATCGTGCTTGTTAGCATAGACCTAGTCAGAATAGGTCAAGTCTATTCTATTAAGTCTATTCTATATGGTGTTCAAGTCTGGTTTTGGTTAACTGGACAATCTGGTTAAATTGGAAGTTTTCAGCCCAATTCTTTAAGGCAGTTGCCAGTGGCTGATGGGTTGCTGGAATGTGTTGAATGAGTTGAAGGATGGGTTCGTCAAATCCTCTAATTGCTTCTCGATGAAGTTGAATGACCCACTGAGTCGGCATCTGAGCAAGATGTTCAGTTAGGCTAGCCAGTGTGGGCATGGCATCATCAGGTCGATGCTGGCTGGATTCCTGACCTGCAATCTCCCGATACAAATAACGAACGCCCAACTGTTCAGAGATTTTCCTGAATAATTCATCAACCTGAATAGGTTTACGAATAAAGTCATTACAGCCCATAGACAAAATAGCCATGCGAGTTTCTTCAAACGCATCAGCCGTGAGAGCAATAATTTTAGTGACCGATCTCAGATTCTGCAGGTTGGGATAATCGGCCAATGCCTGATGACGCAGGACGAATGACTCTCGCAGTCGAATCTGTCTGGTTGCCTGGTAGCCGTCCATAATTGGCATATGCAGATCCATCAGAATCAGGTGAGGATGCCAATTTGCCCAGAGGGCGATCGCGGCTTGCCCATCCTTAGCAACACGCACGTCAAATCC
The DNA here is from genome assembly GCF_052746595.1 of Leptodesmis sp. Lineage (NCBI taxonomy): Bacteria > Bacillati > Cyanobacteriota > Cyanophyceae > Leptolyngbyales > Leptolyngbyaceae > Leptodesmis > Leptodesmis sp. Next base: position 14,781 of record NZ_JBRAGO010000054.1, on the reverse strand, counting down.
CAGAGGAGACAATAATTGCACCAGCAGTTGGCTATTATCCCAACGGTCTTCTACAATCAGCACGCGATACGTTGGTTGTCCAGGAGCTAGCCCAACCACCCGACGAGAAGTTTGCAAAGCAGTTGATGAATCGATCGCCTCACCTTTGCGAACCCAAATCTCAAATTTAAAGGTGCTTCCCTGTCCCACAATACTTTGTACAGTGACATCTCCACCCATGAGATTCACAAACTTGTGGCTAATCTTTAAGCCCAGTCCCGTTCCCTCACTGGCACGCTGACCGGTTTGGGTCTGCACAAAGGCTTTAAATAAATTTTCAACTTCCTCAGTGGCAATACCAGGGCCGGTATCCGAAATTTCAAAAGCCAGTAAGTAACGAGGGGGCAGGGAGCCGGAAACAGGGAACAGGAAGTCCATTGCTTCCTCATAGCCTTCGCTCTCTTCATCCTGGCAGCGAACCTTCAAAGTTACCCGCCCTTCCTGGGTAAGCTTGACCGCATTCCCCAATAAGTTAAGAAGAACCTGACGCAGCCTATTTTCATCAGCAGTGATGAGTTGAGGCAAATTAGGATCGAGATCAAATACCAGATCAAGATTTTTATTCGCTGCTTTAAGATGCAGCATTTGTTTTATATGGTCTAAAAAATGATGCAGATAAAAACTTGTTTCATGAAGCTCTAGTTTGCCAGCTTCAATTTTAGATAGCTCTAACAAATCATTAATTAATTCCAGTAAATGCTATCCACTGCGATTAATAATGCTGATATATTCCTGATGTTCAGGATTGCTAGAGTCAGCATTATTCATTAACTGCGTGAAGCCCAGAATAGCATTCAGGGGAGTGCGCAATTCATGGCTCATATTGGCCAAAAGTTCACTTTTAGCGCGATTAGCATTTTCAGCCGCTTCTCTCGCCTGTTTCAGTTCTAACTCAGTTTGTTTGCGATCGCTAATATCTTCGATTAACAGCAACAAGCCGTTCGATTGGTTACCTGTGGGGGAGGAAGAATACACTAGCGGATCCAGCATCAAGTCAAACCAGCGTTGGCCATGTCTCAAATTTTTGTGTCGAATTGCATGGCCCGCTTTCAGACTTCTCAGGCTCGTCTGCCACTGTTCCTGACTCAGCCAGTGAGGCACTAATTTATCCCGTAAACGGTGGCCGATCGTAACGTGCAACTAGGTCGCAGCCAATGGGTTACAAAACCAGATCACTCCATCCAGGTCAGTGGCTAAGAGTCCCATCGTTAAATTGTGGGCGATCGCTGCCTGGGCAGATTGAGATCGACCCAATAGTTCTGCCAGGGCCGCTAACTGAACCACTCGTGAAACATTGGATTCAGAATCAGGGAGAAAAGGGTTCTAAGTTGCTGTAACGGCAGGCCAGGGATGGGTTGTATCCCAGATCAGATCCTGTCGATAACGCTGCCAAAGCCGTTCAATCTGTTGCCGCAGGAGATAGTTCTCCCGCAATTGTTCAGTCAGGGCAATGGCCGCCGCTGTCAGGCTGAATAGGGCAATGGGCAAAGCTACTGGCAGCAAATAATTAGTCCGCAGCAGGAGAATACTGAGAAACACCCACAGCACACTGATGCCATGAATCACCAGCAGTTGCTGTCGGGTGCTCAAACCCGATAACACCCAACTCAAACTGGGGCCACCCAGGAACAGAATGCAGATTAACCAGCCCGGACTTAAGGGCCGTAAATAATTCTGTTGCAGCAAATTATTAATGACTGTGGCATGAAGGTAAACGCTACTCGCTGGCGGATTTTGATCAAACGGAGTGGCCATAGAATCGAGGCCAGTTGCCGTCACCCCGACTAACACAATTTTGTTTTGCAAGGCAGATAGTGGTACTCTGCCACGGACTACATCCGCAAATGAATATTGACGGAGACTGTTGGCAGACCCCATCCAATTCACCCACAGGGGAGACTCCAGGGTGGGCAGTGGAATCGGTTGTTGTACTAAGCCATACGCCTCCACTGTGGCTACCCCGAAAGCGGGTTCGCCTTGAATGTAAAGGTTCACCTGGCGCACAATGCTGTCTGCATCTTCACGCTTCAAGACGTGCCCCGTAGCGATCGCAGCCTGCTCCAGCAGTGGGACGGGTTGCAGTGGTAGCCCAGTCGCATCCCAGGCTGTTGCTAACACGATCCGACCCTGCGTAGTCATGGCCTCTGCTAATTGAGCATCCACTGGACTGGATTCAGACCAGATTAAGTCCACCGCAACGATCGCAGAATTCGCTTGATGCAGCACATTCAGAAGTTCAAGGTAGGATTGCCGGGGCCAGGGAAAGCGACCGAGTTGACGCAAACTGGCATCATCAATCGCTACCGGCACCAGTCGATCATCCCAGGGGAGTTCTCCCCGTGCTCGAAACATAGCGCGGTAAGCAATTCGCTCTAAAGGCTGAAAAAGTCCCAGTAGCAGTAGCAAGGTAATCAAGAGCAGGGTTAAACTTCCTGGCAGAAGTCGCCATAGGGTTACCCTCCCTGCTAGGAGCCGCCACCGATGCTTCTGGAATAACCCCTTCATAGAGTGATTGTCAGTTGATGGGTCTGCTGCCGACCCAGTGGTGTAATTACTGTAACCTGAAGTTTCTGGACAGATACGGCTGGCAGCATGATGCTAAACCAGCCGTTGCGATCGGTCACTTGCGGGACATTTGCAACCAGTACGGTATTGACCGGATCAACCTGCCCCCAGAAGTGCACCTGACGCAGCCCACGCTGGATGAGCTGTTCCAGGGTATAGCGTATCTCGGTATTATCCCTCAGAGGAACAGGTGGGGTTGGCGGTTCTCCCGGTATTGTAAAGTTTTGAAATCCGGCAGGTACGGCAACCGTCTATCCCTGAGCTGTAGTAACAACAGCGCCTGTCAGCGTTGCAAGTCCCGTTTTGCCATTGGGCTGCACCGCTACGCCAAACTCGGTACCTCTTACAGCACTGACACCTGCTGGAGTTTGCAGTTGCAACCTGGAGCCACGATGGGTAAACCGCCGTAACCGCAGCCGTACCTGCCCATAAGGAACACTTAAATGAGTGATGCGACCATTATCCGGAGCCATGCCCAACATCTGGACGTTAAATAGTTATACGTTCGTCATTTTGCACCTCACTAGCGCTTGGTATATTTTATGACTGAAGGGACTGATTACTGATATCTCGTTTGGATGATAACCATCCTTGATCAGGATGATGAAACACCTGCATGGTATGGTAAACGGGCTGCAACTGGATTGCATCCTAACCCACCAGGAAAAATCATTGCTATGTAGAGGAACCCCCCTATGTTGTTGCCAAACCACAGGCTACTCAGAAGCATGCAGATGTTGGGTATTGGCCTCTTAGTCCTAACAATGAGCTTTCGGTTCATTCACCTCGATCGCAAAGTCTACTGGCATGACGAGGTATATACCTCAACCGTAATCACAGCTCGTCCTGGACACTATCTCAGCGAAGGCTTGTTTCAGAACAAACTCGTGAAACCAGCCGATCTCCTCGCCTATCAGCAGTTTGTACCGGGTTTAACCTTAACCGACATGATTGTTCGCAAGGGATTAGAAGACTCCCAGCATCCCCCGTTCTACTACACCCTGTTGTATTTTTGGGCACAGATAGCAGGTACGGCTCCGGCAGTTTTGCGGGGATTTTCCACCTTTCTCAATTTGTTAATTTTTCCCGTCGTGTACTGGTTATGTCTGGAACTGTTTGAGTCTTCGCTAGCGGGATGGATTGCGATCGCCCTGTTTGCTGTTTCGCCTTTTCATCTGGTTTTTGCCCAGGAAGTACGAGAATTCGGAGTTTGGGCGGCAATCATCCTGGCTTGTAGTGCACTGCTGCTGCGGGCCATTCGCTCTCCTTCAGGCCAAAACTGGCTATGGTACGGAGCATCCATGCTGGTTGCCTGTTATACGGCACTGTTCACTTTATGGATTGCAGTGGGGCACTTCTTGTATACCCTGGTGATCGATCCAAAGAATCAGTTCTGCAAACAACCGATACGGATTGGTAGGCGCACCATTCTGTGTAGCGTGACGCTGTTGGGAGTTGGTTTGCTGTTTATCCCCTGGCTGTACTTCATGGTTGCATCGGGTGATTTGCTGGGAGCCACAACTTCCTGGGTTTCCGTTCCGCTACCACTGGATATCAGCCTGCAAATGATTAGTTTTAATTTCAGCCGCGGTTTTGTTGATTTCAATGCGGACTTAAGTGATATCCCATCTCAACTTCTGGCGATCGCCCTTCTGATCCTGCAGGGGTATGCCGTGTATGTTCTCTGTCGAACTGCACCAAAACGCATCTGGTGGTTTATTCTCACCTTTACAGGAGTTACGGCCCTCGCCCTGGGACTTCCCGATTTAATTTATGGAGGACAGCGGTTCACGGTCACGCGCTATCTCATTCCCTGTATTGTGGGGTTGCAACTGGCTGTGGTTTACCTGCTGGCGGCTTATTTCAAGGCTCCCCGGCAAAGCTGGAAATTTCGCTTTGCGATCACTACCTTCTCAATTCTGATTATCCTGGGCATTGCCTCCTGTGGAGTCTATGCTCAAGCCAATACCTGGTGGAATAAGGTACTGAATTCTAACTATCATCAGGTGGCTGATCTGATTAACAGTTCCGATCGTCCCCTGGTCATTGCCAATGCATCTAGCTACAATGCGGCCAGCGTAGTTTCCCTCAGCTACCTTCTGAAGCCAGATACCCAACTCCTGCTGCTTCCGGCGGATAGCCCAGATCTCCCGATCAACGCCTTACCAGGAAACATCAAGACCGTTTTTCTCTTCAATCTGCCGGAAGCCTTGCGCCAAGGGTTTGAGGCCAAGTACCAGCGCCCCTTAGTTCAGGCATTCCAGGATCCCTGGAACGATATCTGGAAGAATCCATGAAACATGTTGCCCTTTCCCCGATCGTCAAAGATGGTTTGTTCATCCTCACCCTGTGGTTAGTCAGCCGCCTGGTGATTGTGATTGCTCTACAATGGGTTGCTCCGCTGATCGTCACCACTCCCGTACACCCCGAATGGACATGGGATGCCCGTCCTCATGACTTTATTCCTGGCTATGTTCCAAAACCGGGTTGGGAGGCATTTTCCCATTGGGATGGCAAATGGTATCGCACGATCGTGACCGAAGGCTATGAGTATGTTCAGGATGGTGGCCAGCATTCGATCGCTTTTTTCCCCCTCTTTCCCCTACTCATTCGGGTTGTCATGACTCTGGGGTTGCCGTTCGAGGTGGCTGCCGTGCTGGTGAATAACCTGGCCTTTCTGGGAGCAATGAGCTTGCTTTACTTCTGGGCTAAAGAATCTCAGGGTACATCTGTGGCTCGTTGGGCAACAGCAGTGCTGGCCTGGTGTCCTTCCTCTTTGTTTTGCACTGTAGTTTACAGCGAAGGACTATTCCTGTTGATCACAACGGCTGCTTTACGAGCCTTTGACCACAACCAATATAAGCAGGCAGCAATGTGGGGAGCACTGGCCTCTGCTACCCGCGTTCCGGGAATTACCTTATTCCCAGCATTTCTGTTCACAGCCTGGAAAGAACGCCGACCACCCGCCGCTTATACCGCAGCGGTAGCTTCCAGTGGCGGTTTGTTACTCTTTTGCAGCTATGCCGCGATCGCGTTTGGCGACCCATTGGCATTTGTCAACACTCAGCAAGGATGGCAAGACTACCACCAAAGCTGGATTGCTACCTTGAGGGCGGCCCTAACCTTTCAGCAGAAAGAACTACTGCTCGTCCTAGCACTGGGTGGCAGTGCGTACCTCTTGTGGCATCTTCGACGCAGACTGCCCCTGGTGGCGATCGCTTATGGAGTTTGCGGGTTACTGCTACTCCTGATGGCCGGTTCCGCTTCTTTTTATCGTTATCTGTATGGTATTGTCACCCTATCCTTTGGGTTGGGAGTGGTGCTGGCTAAGCATCGCCGTTGGGGATACGCGGTCTTATTATTTTTCGCTGTATCCCTGTTTATTGAGGCGATTCATTTTGCAACCTGGGATGCCGTGCGGTGGGATTGAGGGTCGTATTGATGAGACAGTTTTACATTACTAATTGCAGCTGAGAGCCAGTATCAGTTTTAAAGACTTCAATGCGGGATTGGAAGGCTTCTTTGAAGTGGGGAACATGGGTGACAGCGAGAATGCAGGCGAAGTCGGGGGCGATCGCGTTAATGGCGGCAATCAGGCGATCGCAGCCTTCCGCATCCTGGGTACCAAAGCCTTCATCTACAATCAACAGTTGCAGAGCCGTGCCAGAGCGTTGAGCCAGCAAGCGGGCCAGGGCTAATCGAATGGCAAAGTTGACTCGAAAGGCTTCCCCTCCAGAGTAGGTTTCATAGGGACGAGTGCCGTGGGCATCGGCAATGAGAATATCTAGAGTTTCAATCAGTTTTGAGTTTTGAGTTTTGAGTTTTGAGTTAGTACGGGTGCGTTGGGTGACAAATTGAACATGGAGTTGATTGGCACTTAAGCGGCCTAAGATATGATTCGTTTCTGCTTCCAGTTGCGGCAGGACGTTTTCAATTATGAAGGCTTGGATACCGTTTTTGCCAAAGGCTTGAGTCAGTTCTTGGTAGATGCGGTATTGTCGTTGTAGAGTTTGGAGTTGAGTGCTGAGTGTCAAGTGCTGAGTGCTGAGGGTTTCTAGTTGCTGTTGTTGTTGTTGCAAGCGGCCACAGGCTGCGAGATGTTCATCTAGTTCCAGTCTGCGTCGTTGCAGTTGTTGTTCCAGTAAATGAATTTGAGATTGGTAATTTGGAGACTGTTCAAGGTGCTGAATTAGAGTTTTAATCTGGTGCTGCAAGGTGTGTAATTGCTCTTGCCGTTCTTGTAGAGTTTGCACCAGATTCGTAATCCGCTGTTGTACCTGGGGAAAGGTTTGCTGCGCCTGCCGCAGTTCTTGGTAGCGTAATTGCCAGGATTGAGCCTGTCGTAATGCGGTGCGCACGGCATTATGCTGTTCCAGGTCGTAGCCCAATTCAGCTAGTTGCTGATCAAGCTGGTTAAGTTGGGTGGTAGCACCGTGAGTATAGTGACTGAGCTGGGTTTGGAGAGTAGCCACTTGAGTTTGGAGATCGGGTTTTCGTTGAGCAATTTGTGTCTGTCGGCGTTGAGCTTGTTTAATTTCAGCCTGCTTAATTTCGGCCCAGCGCCAGCGATCGACTTCTCCCCGTGCCAGCGCCAGATCCTTATCGTCATAATTGAGTTGTTGTAGGCTCTGGTTCAACTGTTGTAATTCTTCCTGCAAATCAGTGGCATAGGTGCCCGTTTGGAGTGCTGCCTGTAATTCTGCAGCTTCTAACGATAAACGTTGGATGGCCTGTTGTACCTCTGTAGTCGCCTGAAGTTGTTGCTGAAGCTGACCTCGGCGTTCCACCATGACAGTGTACTGGTTCAACTGTTGATCCAGATGGCGGTATTCCTTGCGCAAAACCTGAATTTCCCGTTCCGATACCGCCAGCTGTTCGCGAATCACCCAGATCTGGTCAAGAATTTTCTGTCGTTTTTCCTGATGTTTGTTCAGTACTAAAGTCCAGTGGTGTTCATCCAGGGGACGATCGCACAGGGGACAGGGGGGGAAGGAGTGAGTTAAAAGTTTTAAGTTTTGCGTTTTGCGTTTTGCGTTTTGCGGGGTTGGTTCTGGTGAATCCGTTGAATCAAATTTTGGATTTCGGATTTTGGATTTTGGATTTTGAATGGTGGCTGCGATCGTTTCCTGCTGAAGCAGTTGGATTTTTTGATCAACTTCGGCGAGTTGAATTTCGTAGGTACGCTGGTTTTCTTGCAGGCGCTCCATGAAGTTGCGGCGTTCCAGTCCTTTGTCCCGTACCTGCTGTTGATAGGTGCGAAGTTGATCCAATTCGGCAATGCGATCGCTGATCTCTTGCACAGCCTGCTGCAGTTGAGGCTGATGTTTTTGCTGGGCTTGTAACTGTTGGGTGGTTGCTTGCACTTCTTCTAACCGAGCCAGCAGACGAGTTTTGTGGCGATCGAGTTCGGTTTGGAGATGCTGCTGTCGTTGCAATAAGGGGGAGGCTTGCAGATGCAGTTGCTCTAAATGGTTCAGGTGAGCGCGAGCCTCTTGCAATTTTCTTAGCCCTGCTTCAACAGTAGAGGCTTTCCGCAGGGCGTGCTGAATTTCCTGTTCTTGTTGTTGCAAAGCATCTAGTTGAGTTTCGATTTGTTGAATTTTGTTATGAAGTTGGAGAGTCGTTTCAATCTGTTGCTGGTGGGCTTGTTGCCGTTGAGATTGCAACTGTTGATGCTGTTTGAACTGAGCGGCCAGGTATTCCTCTTGAGCTTGCAGGGCCTGGAATCGGGTGTATTCAGCCGCGATCGTGGTTTCCTGACTTAAGATCAAGCTCAAGTCCTGGTGCTGACGGTGAGCCGCCGCTAATTCTTGCTGCAAACGATGATAGTCCTGTTCCAGAATTTGCTGTTGTTGCTGGTGCCAGGTTAGTTGTTGATGCCAGGTTTGCCGCTGATGTTGCAACGATCGCAGGGTCTGCAGCTGTTCGGTATCTGCCGCTTGCTGTTGTTGCAGTTGTTCCAGGACGGCGGCTAAGGCGGACTGCTCCTGGACGATCGCATCTTGTTGTTGCAGTTGGTTCTGAATTCCCTGCAAATTACTTTCTAATACCTCAATCTGGCCTTTCAACTGGCGTGCCCGATCTTTGGCGCGATCGGCCAATTCATCATACTGATTCAGCTTCAGCAGGTCAGCCAGAATCTGTTTCCGTTCCCCCGGTCGCTTCAGCATAAACTCATCTGCCCGCCCCTGCCGCAGGTAGGCCGAGTTAATAAACGTCTCATAATCCAGCTTCACATGTTCCAGAATCAACTGTTGCGTGGCACGAACTCCTTTGGCTGTCAGAGAACGGAAGGAAAAATTTTGAATTTTGAATTTTGAGTTTTGTATTGAGGTATTGGCTCGTGGCTCGTGGCTCGTGGCTTGTGAGGTAAATTCCCTGCTCCCTGGAGATGATTGAATTTCTCCCTCATTTCCCTCATCTTCCCCAGCTTCTCCCGCGCCTCGTACCTCGTGCTCTGCGCCAAGTTCCCTGGCAATCTGAAAATCTAACGTCGTTCCCTGTCCCCGCTGGCGACTGCGGATGATCCGATAGGTGTGCTGGTGGGTGCTGAAGACGAAATCTACCAGAGCTTCGACTTCTCCTAAATGAATCACATCGTCTTCGGAGGAGGCGCGGCTTTCTCCCCAGATGGCCCAGGCGATCGCTTCTAGCAAAGAGGATTTGCCAGCTCCATTCGCTCCGCAGATACAAGCCGTGTGCAGCCCCTGGAAGTTCAGGGTAGCTTCCCGGTAACTGAGGAAATTTTTCAGCGTCAATCGCAGAGGAATCATTGGGTCATCACAAACGTATCTAACCAGTGGCCGGAGCTAGCGCCAGGTTCAAAGAAAAAACATTTGTGGCTTTTCCTGCCAGTGGCTTAATCCCAGATTAGCAGTACGATCGAACTTTAGTACAGTCGATCGGGAGAAGGGGTGGGTGAGTAGGCGGGTAGGCGAGTAGATGGGTGGATGGAATTCTGCCCACTCATCCACTTACCTACTCATCCACCTTTATGGGCAATCTCCCGAACTACACTGACGCTGACACAGAAGCAGGGCAAACCAGCCTTGGGAGTCAGTCCAGGTGCCCAAGGGATGAAACGCCAGATGTTCAAGTTTGCTAATCAAAGTAGGGAGATGGAATTTGCGGGAAATCTCTGTCTGAATGGTTTCTCCGGCTTCCAGAGAAACTTCATATTCCAGTGCTTTGAATTGCACGGTTTGAGCGGTAAGGCTGCGCAGGTGCATCTCGATCTGGTGCTGTATGGGATTGTAGAAGGCCCAGTGAGCGAATTGATGCAAATCAAAATTGGCTTGAAACTGGCGATTCAAATGTTGCAGCATGTTCAAATTGAATTGAGCCGTCACTCCCTGAGCATCGTTATAGGCCGCTTCGATGATGGGAATGGATTTTTGCAGATCGACTCCCAGCAAAAAGAATTCTCCGGGTTGCAGGGCCTGCCGGATGCGAGTCAGGAAGCGATCGCAGGCCGCTTCATCCAAATTGCCGATCGTGCTGCCCAGAAAAATCAACATCCGGTTTTCTGATTCCGCAGGTGGCAGGTGGGCCAGGGCTTGCTCATAGGTTCCAGCTAAACCACACAGCTTAAGTTTGGGATACTGCCCCAGGAGATCGAGAGCCGTGGCCTTTAAAATTCCGGCACTCACATCAATGGGACAATACTGCAACTCGTAGTCCAGTTCACTATAGGCTTCCAGCAATAAGCGAGTTTTTCGGGAACTGCCACTGCCCAATTCCACCAATTCACACGCACCTGTCAGTTGAGTGATCGCCCTAGCATACTGCTCCAGAATTCCCTGTTCCGTGCGAGTGGGGTAATATTCCGGTAAATCACAAATTTGTTCAAACAGGGCAGAACCGCGATCGTCATAAAAATATCGACAGGGTAAAGTCTTTTGCGGCTGGCTAAGTCCCTCAATGACATCTAATCCCTCGGCCACCGTCACTTGAGGAGACTCCAGAGCAATCCAACGGAGACGAGGGTGTTCACAATATTCAATTCTCATTCAGGGTTCTCCTTGCATGACTCAATAGCCCTATTCCAGACTTCCCCTGGAAGGGGAAAAAATAAAACCTACCTTTGGATGAAGAAAAACTTTTAACCGATTTTGGATTGATCTAGGAGGGTGTTTTAAAGGCCCCAGTTTATCCTCTTGATCTGTAAGGGCGCAGCATTCGGGTAACAGGTTTGCGATAGTTTTAGGGATCCTTAGCCGCAGGCCACACCTCTAAGCAGGGCGATCGCGACATCTCAACTACCCTCTAAGCCTGAATCCAGAATTCTCAAAGCTTTTCTAGCTACCAGTATGAAACCGTTAGCTTAATTTTCCCTGAAATCTAAATTAAACCTTGTCCAAGTCCAGAACTGTAGTTTCTCTTATGGGAAAACGACCGTTCTCTAGCTGGACTTGGTTTAGAAGAGGCTGAGATGGGTAGAGGGGGGTAAAAACGTTTCCGCCGAAACGTCTCTACCTCACATCATCCCATCCCCCATTACTCCTTCACCTCTTTGCCTGCTGGCTGAAACTCCAACGCCACGCCATTCATACAGTAACGCTGTCCAGTTGGCTTGGGGCCATCGGGAAAGACGTGACCCAGGTGTCCACCACAGCGACTGCAATGAACTTCTGTGCGCACCATGAACAAAGATCGGTCAGTAGAGGTAGCCACGGCTCCCTCGATCGGCGCATAAAAACTGGGCCAACCTGTACCACTGTTGAACTTAGTTTCTGCCTTAAATAAAGGCTGACCGCACCCAGCACAGGTGTAGATACCATCTTCATAGTTTTTGTCCAGGGGACTGGTGCCTGCCCGTTCAGTGCCATGCTTCCGCAAAACCTGAAACTGTTCTGGGGTCAGTATTTCTTTCCACTCAGCCTCAGTTTTAGTGACTTCGTATTGCTCCTTAGAATCCGCCATGAGTTCGTACCTCTGTAACAATTCTATTTACATTTATCTTAAATGTTGCAAAACAGGATATACACGCCAGTAAAGTTACTTATTTCCCGGCCAGCGGCGACTTCTATGAAACGGATTTTAATCTTACATGCTTCCCTGGGTGCAGGACACTTGAATGCGGCCAAAGCGTTAGCAGATGCATTTCAACAGTTCCCAGACGTGGAAGTTCAGATTGCAGACACGCTGGCCTATGCCAATTCGCTGTATCGGGGAGCAATTACCCAGGCTTACAAGCAACTCAGTGAAAAAATTCCACTGCTCTACAAAGCGTTTTATGAAGGCAGCGACATTAGCGATCTGGACAAATCCCTGGATAGCAATCTGGTGTGGGCCAAGCTGGAACGTCCCTTCTTTAAGGAATTAGGACAACTGGTGAGAGCGTTCGACCCGGATGTGATTGTCTGTGTGCAACAAATTCCTAGTCGCTTGCTGCAATTGCTGGAACAGGAAGACCAGACATCCAAACCTCAATATGTAGTGGTAACAGATGTGATTGCCCACAGTACCTGGATTAACTATGGGGTAGCAGGCTATTTCCTACCCAACAGTTTGAGCCGCAATTTACTGATTCAACGGGGCTTGAACCCGGATGTGCTGCACGTGACCGGAATCCCCGTCAAGTTGGAAATTATGCAGCCCAAAACCAGGGAGGAAACCCGATCGCACCTCAATTTGCCTCAAGATCGCCCAGTCATCTCGTTATTTGGAGGGGGCCTGAATCCTCGACGGGTGCGATCGATGGTGCTGGATTTACTGGAAAGCCCGATTTCAATGGTGCTAGTGGTCGCGGCAGGTCGGAATGAAAAGTTGGAGGAAGCATTAGAAGACTTGACAGCAGGGACTCACGTTAGGCTATGGAAAGTTGGCACGATTGATTATGTGGATGATCTGGTGGTAGCCAGTGATTTGATCATCACAAAAGCGGGGGGACTGATTACCAGTGAAATTCTAGCTCGTGGGACTCCGATGATCATTGTCGATCCGATTCCTGGTCAGGAAGAACAAAATGCGGACGTGATTGCGGCGGCTGGAGCGGGGGTGCAACTTCGATTGTTAGAGATGGTTGGGCCTGCGGTACAGTATCTGCTGCGACATCCAGAACGGTTAGCAGAAATGAGGCAGGCAGGACTGGAGTTGGGTCATCCCCGTGCCGCGCTCACCATTGCTGAACACATTTTGCAAGATCTAGAATCGTCAGGCGTGCGCTCGTCGCATCCATCCTCATCTGCCACCTTTGTCCAATAGTTTTGACAGCATAGTTTTAGATGACAGTACTGCCCTCCATGCAGACGATTCCTAATTTTCCGATGCCTGACCCTGCCCATGAACCGTTCCTGTGGGGAGTGGCAACTTCAGGCTACCAGAGCGAGGGAGGCTATAACGGCCCTGATCAACCCAAAAACAACTGGTGTTTAGCCGAACAGCATGGAGCGGTGATGAAAACTGGGGCCGCCGTGGAATTTTGGACCCGCTACCAGGAAGATTTTCAGCTTTGCCAGAACTTGGGCCTGAATGCCTTTCGCCTCAGCCTGGAATGGGCACGCATTCAACCCTCCAGTCACACTGATCAAGCTCCAGCTCCCCCCTATGATCGGGCTGCGCTGGATGCCTACAGCGATCGCCTTGCAGCCTGTTATCAAGCCGGACTGGAACCTTTTGTCACGCTGCACCACTTCACCCATCCGGCCTGGTTGGGCCTGGATGCCTGGCTGAAACCAGAAACGATCGATTGTTTTGTGGATTACGTACAGGTTACAGTCACTCACATCAATCGTCGTCTGGTCGATCATCACCAACTTTCGCCTATCCGCTGGTACATCACCACCAACGAACCCAATATCCTGGTTCCCAACACCTACCTGAATGGCATGTTTCCGGCAGGCTCACCACCGGGCCTGAAAATCATGCTGCTGGCCTATAACCATTTGCTGGCAGCCCATGTGCGGGCCTACAATGCCATTCATGATATTTATGCCGCCAACGGATGGACAACTCCCTATGTCTCCCTCAACACCTATTGCAGCGACCTGTACTGGTCAGAAAAAGTGCTATGGGATCTGCTGACAGTCCGGCAGGAAAATATCAAGCCGGAAGAATTGCGGGATTATGCCTACGCCCGTGCCCATCGGTTTGAAACAGCCTTACAGAAAGTTGAGCTAAATTTCCGATACAATTTACCCTATCGCTTCGGTCAACTGGCTCGCTGGATCAGTAATCGCTTAGGTCGGCGCAATTTTGATGCTGCCCATTTGCATTTCTTTCTAGAGGTTCTGGAAGCGTCGCCTCGATCGCGGGTGTTTGATTTTCTGGCGATCGATTACTACGATCCGTTCATTGCCCATATTTTCCGCTTACCGTCGTTCTCTGACTTCGAGTTTGAAACCAAAGATTTTCGTGGTTGGTTAATGAGTGGCATTACCAGTAAGTGGTGGGACTGGCGCTATTTGCCGGAAGGGTTACATTTCTTCTGCAAATATTATTCGCAAGAATTCAGTCGAGCCACGGAGAGCGATCGTCTGTGCCCGATTCTGATTGCTGAAAACGGCATGGCCCTACGCCGTAAGCCGGATAACAGCATTGCCATTCACCGTCCTGACGAAATTCATCGCAGTGAATACCTGGAAGCCCATCTGAAACAGGTGCGAAAGCTCCGACAAGAAGGCATTCCGTTAATGGGTTACTTTCACTGGTCCCTGCACGACAACTACGAGTGGGGTTCTTATACCCCCCGATTTGGTCTCTACTCCATCGACTTCACCAACGGCAGCGATCGCCTGGTAGAAGATCACCTGGGCGATCGGCCTGCAGAAACCTATGCTCGATTAATTCAGGGCGAAAACCCATAGCGCTTTACAGCTAGAGAAATACAGGACTGGAGTAAGCATCTGCTCCACTGGTTGGTGTACCTCATTTGAGTTACTATATTCTTGTGACCTAATTTATGGGACTGGTTCATTTCCTACTACTTTCTTATCTTTAGGTATAGCGGCAGGTTTCCTTTGGAGCTACACCTTTTGCAGGATTCCTGACCTCTAATTCACCCATAGATCCTCAATATCAGGAAACCTATCCACTGGTTAAGTCCGATGGTTTTCTCCGCATCTATCTGGTTAGTTTTTGCTTTGGCAGAGCTAGATTTCCCTGATCTGGATGATGTAAGGCTTAGTGGTGCAGAAATCTCAGACGGTCTCAGTATGAGAAGTTGGTCACTTTAGA
>NZ_JBRAGO010000053.1:0-32061 GCF_052746595.1 Leptodesmis sp. | reverse complement strand
CTCCCTATAACATCAATTTCGAACAAGCTGTCCCCAGAAGGTAAAACGAGGAGAGCTATTTGTTGTTCGATAAAAATGAATCTTAGTTAGCTTCATTTCTTGAAGATCAAGAGTTAAGTTAGGAGTTAGAAGTCCCAGGTCAGGGTAGTGCTTGATTTCAGGCTTCTAGCTCCTAATTTATATTTTCCTGAATTAATTTAAGATGGCGATAGATGACAATCGAATCCGCACTTATACAACAAAGTTGCGGCGAAATAAGGTGCTGAGAAAACGAGTGTTGCAACATCTCGCGATCGCAATCAATCAACACCGCCTCAACCAATTAATGCTAGACAGCGACCACAATCCAGAAACGTTGTATCTGGAGACTGAAAAATTTGGAGCCTTTGAAGCAAGTGCTTTGAGTAAATTAGAGTTAGCCTTCAGGAAGCCACTGCGTTCTAGAGCATTGTGGCAAGAGGCAGCACGGTGGTTTTTAACCCAGCATGATCATTGGCAGAAAACCCATGAGTTTCAGCCGGAGGCGGCCATCCCTTCCCTACTGACCATTCTTCCCGATCCAAAACGTCCCGGAGAAGACAGTTGGATTGAAGCCCAATTATTGAGCCATGTAGCATTCCGTTTGGCGCGTCAACTCTTGGAGCAGCGAGATTGGACATTATCTTCAGTAGAAGATCTGGAAATATTATTAGGAGCCAGTCCCACTGCACCACCTGCACTACCTCCTGTAGATCCGCTTGCTTATACGTCCAATTATCCTTCACTAGCCGATCAGGAGCTTTCACCCTGGAAGATAGTTGCAGGCGATTGTTTCTTAGAATATTCACTGCAAGACGATCGTCCTGGTTCACACCAAGTTGAAATTGTTTTTGGTAAGGTGGCATGGGAGATGCTGCAGAGACTAGGACCTGAAACGACCTATTTATTTCTCACCTTAGCCGCTCTAGCTAGTGAAGCAGCCACTCCCTGGAAAGGGGGGTTTCAAGCAAAAGCTAGTGAACTTATTAAACGAACTAATTGGGAAAGGTATGAAAACTTAACTACAGATAAAAAATTAAAACGTATTCATAGTTTAATTCAATTGATTGGAGACTTATCAATTTCAATTATTTATAAAGATATAGAAAAAAGAAATTATATAATTTCCAACAGTAAACTTCTAATTCTAGAAGAATTTCAATTTATAGGAGATTTACAAACAAAAATACAGGATCTCGATCTGGATGAAAAATCAATACAGATAGAGAAACCAGATGAATTGACTTTTCGTATTCGATTGGGATATTGGGTTAAGCATTTATTAAATAAGCAGGGGCAAGTAGATGCGGAAGCACTACGACGATATGGTTATCTTGCTAAAAGTACTTTAACAATTAATCCTTATGAAAATTCTTTAGCAGCAAAACTATCAATTTTTCTAACTTCAATGAGCCAGATTCAAACTAATGGCCGATATCAAACTAAATCATTATTAGAGACAATTGAATCAAGAGAATTAGTGAATGCAGTGCATCGTGATCCAAAATATCGCGATCGCCTGCTGGAGGAATGGAACGATGCCCTGCTCACCCTAGCCCGTCTGGGTTGGGAAATCAAATTTGACTCAAAAACCTATCCACGATCGCTGCAGCCGAGTTGGAGTCAGACAGAGGGTAGCCCTACCCATACCCAGGTCAGACCCAGAGACTGGTTATCCTTATGGTTGAATGCTCAATTGACAATTATTCCCACGACCTTAATTCAGCATCGGCTGGAAGTCAGTAAAACTCTATCAGTAACTCATCAGGAACTTGATCCCTCTCTCAATACCAACCCGCACAAAGGATATACACCCCAAATCATTCCAGGCTACGCCTTAGAAATGGCTCTGGCGGCAAAAGGAATCACTAAAACAGAGCTGGCAAAACAATTGCAATTAGATCGCTCACTGGTGTCTCATTGGATTAAAGGTTCTCGATCGATTCAACCCAAACATCGAGAACAACTTTGGCAGTTATTAGGATCAGAACTCCAACAAGTGACAGGCATTCGAGGTTAACTTTATCAATATGAACAAGGCTGCTGCTAAAGAAAATTGAAACCGCCTTTACTGATCTCTAACTAAATAAAGCAACCCACAGATCAGAAGGATTAGCATAATAATCAATCTGCTCTATTCGGTATCGAATCTTTTCTTCTCTATGAAGGAGAAGAATCAGGTCTCCGTGTTTAATTCCCCGACCATAGGCTGTCATGTAAGCTTGAAAGCCACCCTCAACCTCATCAAAGGCATAGTCTTTGCCACACTTATAGGAAGTGTAATTATGCACTCGAGATTTGCGGTACGGCTTTCTAAAGCTTCCCAGCTTACGCAGGAAACTTAGGAATCTGGCAAAAGGGCTTTTCCCAAACATAACGGTTTCAAGAGAAATTTTGTTTCTCTTAGCGCTGGTCTAGCAACAATCCACCATACCTCTATACGCTATTAATTGTAAGCGGAAAGGAGCAATCAGCCATAAAATATGTGGCATACTCTACGATAAAGGGCACAGAATCAAATATAGAATTCCACCCTAATTGTGTTCTAGGGCACTTCGAAGGCTGGTTAATAAGTTGGCAGCGTTGCGATCGAGGATCTTAAAGGCTTCTTGATATCTGGCAGCGATCTCGGGATCTTCACTCAATATCCGCATATTCTGCAAGACGGCGTTCAGTGGAGATCCTAGCTCTGCATAGACTCGGGACAGGAACTCGCTTTTCTTTCGGTTAGCAGATTCTGCCGCTACGGTCGCTTGTCTGAGTAGATTGTCCCGTATGTCTAGCTGCTGTTTTAGCGCACAGATCGTTAACTGATGAGTAATCCGCGCCAAAACTTCTTCAACTTGGAAGGGTTTAGTGATATGGTCTGCTCCCCCAACCTGAAAGGCTCTGGCTTTATCTAAGGGTTCATCCATTGCACTCAAAAAAATCACTGGAATCTCCCGAGTTTGCGGATCGGCTTTCAAGTGTTGACACACCTGATAACTATCCATTTCAGGCATTCGAATATCCAACAAGATCAGATTAGGAGGAGAGGTTTTGACTCCTAGCAAAGCCATAGAACCACTTTTAACACAACGAATCTTATACCCCTGCTGAATCAAGGTAGCCGACAGGACACGCAAATTATCTGCAGAATCATCAACGATTAAGATATCCACTTGTGATTTATCAAATAAATTTTCTGTCATTGTGCTCATTGCCAAACATCTACTGCTCCTTGCAGCAGAAGAAAAACAAGCAATCTGAACCTGCCAGCAACATACTATATGAACTTTTATATAGCAACCTGCAAACGTTTCCTCAGAGTACAAGTACTTGTGTAATTTCTTGAAGCAGCTTGTTCATAAAATTATCACCTCCTGTAATCCGCATATCCAACTGCTCTTTGCCAAAATATTTGTTCTTCGGTATCTTTACTCAATAGTTTGAGGAAGGGTAATAATAAATAAAGTCCAGTCGTCATTACTGCTCACGGAGATCGTTCCTCTCAATTGTTCTACCCGTTTCTTGACTAAGGCCAACCCCAAGCCAATGCCACCATACCGCCAGGGGTCATTGGTCGGAACCCGATAAAATCGATCAAATACTTTTTCCCACTCGCTGACCGGAATTTCCACACCAGAATTGTTCACACTAATTTGCACAAACACTGTAGCCGTCTCAGGATTGCCGACTGATTCCTGATCTGTAGCCGGAATAGGAGCCTTTTGAGCAACAACTCTAATCACTCCGCCTGGTGAGGTATATTTGCAGGCATTATGCAGTAATTCCATCAGGATATGGCGTAAATATATAAAGTCAGTTGTAATCGGGGGTAAATCTGGGGCAATTTCTACCTGCAATTCCTGTTGTTGTAGGTGAATCCGATCTTCAAAGGATTCGATGATATGAGCAATCCAATCTTGTAAGTTAGCCGTTGACAAAATTAACGGTTCTGTTCCTGCATCTAATCGAGATAAGTCCAGCAGGTCATTAATCAGGCTAATTTCTCGCTGGCACTCTTCGCTCAGGATGGTTAAGTATCGGGCTGGTGCAGCATCGTCATTTAACAGATTGAGGCGCTGTAAGACCAATTCCAGCATTTGAATCGCCAGGTGAATATTTGACAGAGGTGTGCGAAGTTCATGGGAGATTTTGCTGAGAAAATCATCCTTGAGCTGATTCAACCGATTCAATTCTTCCACCTGCGACTGGGCAGTCTGATACAGACGGGCCTGCCGCACCGCGATCGCACACTGATTCGCTACCAGTTGTACTAAGCGAATATCTTCAGTACTAAAAGCTAGCCCATTGCTATTGATGAGCTAGAGATCTCCAAAAACTCTATGATCGTCCAGAATCGGGCAGGCTAACATCGCTGGTTGCTGCCGCGAAGGATGAGGCTGCAAAGAACAAAACTGAAAATATTGCCCTTGTAACAGTTCTTCATAGCCCTCAGCAAAGTTAGCCATCTCTAACACACGGCCCTGCAGCACCGCTGATGTGGTGGTGTATTCATAGCAAACGGTAGAAGTCCGCCGCTCCAGATCATATAGAGAGGCATTACAGCTTTCAGCCCCGATCGCCTGGGCCAGTTCCTCCACCGCAGTTTGTAAAATGTGAGCTTCATCCAAACTATCCCGCACGCGATCAGTGATCCGTTTCAGGGTCGCTTCAAACTGGTAAGCCTGCTCCAGTTGGGCAGTGCGCATCTGTACTTGCTGCTCAAGGCTGGTGCTGAGAGATTCCAACTGTTGCTCAGTTTGCCTGCGTAACTGCACCTCCTGTTGTAACTGCACATTTTGTTCCTCCAAACGCTTTTGCAAATTGCGAATTCTTAACTGGTGCTCAATCCGAGCCAGAGTTTCTTCTAACTGGATTGGCTTAGTGATGTAATCTGCTGCACCAGCTTCAAAAGCGCGCACCTTGTCTAGCACTTCATAGGCAGCACTGATAAAAATGACTGGAATGGAACGAGTGGAAGATTGGGATTTCAGTCGCTCACAGACCTGATATCCATCCATATTTACCATCTGAATGTCAAGCAGAATCAGATCCGGTTTGATATCCTCAAGGCGAGCCAGAGCCAGTTCCCCGCTGGTCGCCACGCTAACATTATATCCGTGACGAGTGAGCGTAGCAATTAATACCCGTAAATTATCCGGAGTGTCATCAATGATCAAAACAGTCCCCAAACTCACTCTCTCCATTGGCATCCTAATGTTTTGAGAGCCAGCATTTCTTCCCGTGTTTCAACCCCTTCAGCAACCACTCCTAAACCTAATTTTGTAGCCAATAACAGAATGGATTCACAGATATCCCATTTCTTGCTACTCACAAACGAGCGATCGATCTTAAGAACATGAATCGGCAAATCCTTCAATCGGCCTAAAGAGGAATACCCAGTACCAAAGTCATCAATGTAGAACTGGATGCCCATCCTTCTCAGTTCTGTAAGAATGGCGTTCGCCCGTTCATAGTCTTGGATCAACGCTTTCTGTAATTTCCAACTTCAAGCTTTCCGCAGCAATCTGATGTTTTTGCAGCACCTGACGAACTCGCTTGATCAAATCGGGCTGTAACAATTGCAGGGTGGAAAGATTAACACTCATGGTCAGCGGGGGATGCATGGGAAAGCGCTGTTGCCAGAGCTGCAGTTGACGGTAGGCTTCTTCCAAACTCTAGAGGCCCAGGGAATGGATCAAACTGATTTTTCTGCCAAAGGAATAAATATTGAGGGAGAAATCTACCCCTTAACCGGATGAAACCAGTGTGCCAGAGCTTCAAATCCAGTAATGACACCTGTTTCAACGGCAACGATTGGTTGGTAATACAATTGTAACTCTTGGCGATCAAAGGCTGCGTGGAAGTCATTCTCTAATTGCAAATGTTCCAAGTCCACATCCGATAGGATAGCCATTGAAATAGCAGGTTCATGGGCGATCGCATCGCCAAGGCGGATCAATCGGTTGGTATTATGCAGCGCAATTCCCAGCAGTCGCTGGCCTTCCTCAGAAACAGATCCCAAATGGCCACTATTGAGCGGGCCCAACATACCATAAATAGATGTCAGAGGGGTACGTAATTCATGGTTGACTAGAGAGGTTTAATCGTGGAGTTGTTCATTATCTTCAACTGGTTGTATGTCCTGACTGGTCTGTAAGTCAACGTGGTTGATGCCCCTCGCCTGTCCCATAGCGTGATTCTCTGATTTTTATTGAACTGTTTGCACCCATTGCGTTCTCTAACGATGGGCAATTTTCATGGCCTGATACTGCCATCAACCTGCATAAGGCTAACCATACAAAGATTGAGGTTGACTCCACCTTCAGTACACTTTCATCGTAAATTTCAAATGTGACATTAACGTGACAAATTTTTCGATCGCGATTTTTCCAGATTGTCACAACCTTGCCACATTTCTCACCTAGCTTAGTATCAGAGCTAAATCAGACAGCAAGCTCTCGCAGCAATGCCGTGGACATGGATGGCCAATCCGTATCCCCTACGTAAAGACATCCATGCCACAGGCTTTCTCAGGTTTCTAATAATGATTGATACAAAGTAATGATTGATACAAAGGGCGGGCCACGAGAAAAGGATGTCATTCTCGGTTCCTAGTTCCCAGCCGACTGACATAAACCAGAAGTCCGTCATTTGTCTTTCCACTCTAAGGCTGCTTCAGTTTGACTGGTCAGGATCCCCGGATCAAAGGGCTTAATGAGTACTGCTTTTGCCCCTAATTGAGCGTATTCTCGTTGAGTCGCCACTTTCACAGTAGCTGTCAGCAAAATCACTGGAATATGTTGAGTTGCCTGATTGTTTTTCAGAAGTTTTAATGTTTTCAGCCCATCCACCTCTGGCATCACCACATCCAGCAAGATGGCATCGGGTTGCTGAGTTTGGGCGATCGCCAGGCCTTCCGTGCCAGACCCAGCCGTCAATACAATAGAATGAACCACGATCGCGGTAAATCTTATCAAGATGATATTTTGATTGTTGATGACATGCCAGATAATCTGCGTCTGTTATCTGCTATGTTGACGAAGCAAGGATTTGAAGTCCGTAAAGCCCTGACGGGTCAAGCTGCGATCGCCTCTGCTTTAGCCGATGCCCTAGATCTAATTCTGCTAGACATCAAAATTAGACATCAAAATGCCCACCATGAGCGGTTATGAAGTCTGCCAGAAACTCAAGGCCAATCCTCGTACCGAACACATTCCGGTAATTTTCATCAGTGCATTAGACGATGTAATTGATAAAGTCAAAGCGTTTGCGGCTGGGGCAATTGATTATGTCACAAAGCCATTTCAGGAAGCAGAAGTATTAGCACGAATTAATAATCAACTTAATCTGCAGCGCCTGCAAAAACAATTGATTGAGCAAAACCGGGAACTGGCTCGCTCCAGCGGAACTAGAACTCCTGGATTGCAATCTGATACTGGAGCAGGTATTAGATAATCTCCAAAGTACCATTACTGAGAAAAATGTCACTTTAACTTATGCACCACTTCCTAAAGTGATGGGTAGTGAAACTCAACTGATTCAATTGTTTCAAAACCTGACCAGTAATGGAATTAAATTTGCCCGCCCTGGAGTTCCACCCACGATCGATATCTCAATAGAAGAATATGCTGATCATTGTCTGTTTAAAGTTCAGGATAATGGCATTGGCATTGCTGCTGAAAATCTGGAACGAGTTTTTGAGGTCTTTTATCGACTCTACTCTACTAAAGAATACCCTGGTACGGGTATTAGTTTAGCAACCTGTAAGAAGATTGTTGAATTTCATGGTGGGGAGATTTGGGTAACTTCTGAACTAGGGAGCGGTACCGCTTTTTACTTCACTCTGGTTACACCGTCACCATTACTCTAGAATTAATGAACCTTTCCAGAATTTCAGATCCCATCTTTGATCATGAAGCGAGGTAAACATAAAATCTTCATTGGTATGGCTCCTGGAGTGGGAAAGACCTATCGGATGCTGGAAGAAGGCCATCAACTCAGGCAGGAAGGCATCGACGTTGTGATTGGCCTGCTAGAAACGCATAATCGTCAAGAAACCGCTCAAAAAGCTGCAGGATTAGAAATTGTCCCCCGTAAGCAAATCACTTATGCGGGAGTGGTTCTCACCGAAATGGATACGGATGCGATTATTGCTCGCCAGCCTCAACTGGCTCTAATCGATGAACTGGCTCATACCAATGTTCCTGGCTCTGAGCGAGAAAAACGGTATCAGGATGTGGAAGCTATCCTTGATGCCGGAATAGACGTTTACTCAACGGTTAATATTCAACACCTGGAAAGCCTGAACGATCTGATTGCCAGGATTACTGGAGTTGTGGTGCGAGAACGGATTCCCGATCGCTTTCTGGAAGAAGCGGATGAAGTGGTCGTTGTGGATGTCACTCCGGAGACCCTGGAAGAGCGCCTGAAAGAAGGAAGAATTTATGCCCTGGACAAAGTGGATCAATCCCTACAACACTTCTTTCAACGTCGCAATCTGATTGCTCTACGGGAACTCGCTTTGCGAGAAGTGGCGGATAATGTTGAAGAAGAGGCACTGGAAGCGGAAGCCGACAGACCAAACGAAAATGCGCCCTATTGCAGTATTCTGGAACGGGTGTTGGTGTGTGTCTCTACCTACCCCAACGCGCTCCAGTTAGTTCGACGGGGTGCCCGAATCGCTGGATATATGCGTGCTCCTTTCTATTGCTTGTTTGTAGATGACCCCGATCGCTTTCTGACACGCGCTGAAGGATTGCACGTCGAAACCTGCGAACGGCTCTGTAAAGAACTTGGGGGAGAGTTTATCCGGGTTAGCCGCTCAGATAAAGCCAGAGCCATTGCGGATGTCGCCAGAACTTATCACATTACGCAAATTATCATCGGCCAAAGTCAACGTTCGCGCTGGGAACTGCTGCTACGTGGATCTTTAACGCATCAACTCTTGCGATCGCTGAAAAACATCGACATTCACATCATTGCCACCGATAAAGCGAATGAAAAATACACCTCAACCGCACATTGGTAGGAATCAGTTTAGTGGTGAGTACAGATAATGCTAGCCTACTCACTCAAGGCTTCCGCCTGGGTTGGCAATTCGGTTAAGTTGGGTGCTCTCAAGGGACGATCGGCTGCTTCCGGAACCCGAATTCCTGTAGGAATGAATTCCTCCTCTCCCCAGCGACGAAAGCGAATTTCCTGGCCCTGGAGGGCTGCCAGTTGTTGTGGATCGTTCCCTTCGCCGTGCGGGTAGGGGCACTTAAATCGATCGGCTGTGCCCGACGATCGTAGGTCTGGTAGCCTTCAAACGTCCAGACATCGCCATCGCTACTCCCATGCATAATGAAGTAGTTGTCTTGAAAGACGACTGGCCCGTTTACAGGTCGATACTGACCCTCGGTAGGCGCGATCGCCACGATCGCCTGCAGCTTGAAATGGTAAGGCCCCAATCCTCTAGACCCATCCAACGGCACAGGCGGATCACCGGGATTGGGAACCACTGCAGCTAACGTATTGAAATAGCTGGCATGGGCCACAGCCTCCCCTCCTCGTGAGTGTCCAGCACAAGCGGGAATGGGCCGCATCCTTTGGGAACCCGCAGAATGCCATTAATCGGAATCCGGCTAGCCTGAAACGGCCACTTGGGAGTGGCAGGTAAATCGGCAAAGTCCGAGAGATCGATCGTCCGAGTTTGATAGCCAGATGTCGGCTTTTCAAATAGCAGGTACTGATCCAAATCTGAACTTGCTGAGTAATTCAGACCTGGAGCTGCATACACCACAGACTCAAAAGAGAATGAACCGGGCAATGTAGGATTCAACAATTGATGCGTTACCATTCCTTTCATGAGTAACTCACCTCCAGGGTTGGGCCGTTAAACGAGTTGGGTTGGGGCTTGGGCAGGTGGTGCATCTACTCGGATCTTGGAGGTATGAGCCTGACCGAGCAGTTCTTTTCTCACCGTCGCTTCGCACTCCAGTTGCGCGATTTGGGTATATTGTCCTGCTTTCAGGGCCGCGTTCACCCGTTTCAGCACCTCCTTGCGAGCGAGTTGATTGTTACAATCCCGAATCACTTTACAGAAGTAGTAGGAAACGCTCCGTGCCAGGAGTTACCAATTCTGGCATCTGCACTGACCTGGTTATCCCGGCAGGCGGCCCAGAGAATGTGATGTGTGATGCCTTTTTCGGTTAACGCTGTAGACAGACTGCGAGGAGCCGTGCCTTGCAGGGCTTCGTAAGCTGCGATCGTGGGCAGAGGCATGAATCGGGGAGTCCGGTCTAATAGGTGTATTTCCCCGCTTTAGCCTTCTTAACCATCGTTTCCAACTCAGCCATAATATTGGCTTTAGTGGCCTGATTGTCCGTCAGTTTTACGATATCTGGATCTGCACCACCAGACCCCTTAAATCCCAGGTATTGGGTCAGGATGTCTTCCATATCTGCAACATCATTCACACAGCCTTGCAGATTGCTCCTGGGATAATTTTTGTATTGGTTAATTCCCACACACAGTGCTCTGCGATTGCTAGCCATAACAACATCTCCTTTGTTAGGAAATTTTGCTTAATGCTCAATGAGCCTTAATCTATTCAGGATAAGTTATCAGCACCCTCAATTTAATCCTGACAGGAACTGCCTGGAGTGCAAATACGATCATCCGCGTATAGCTTGATGACGATTTTGTAACAAATGACAGGAAAGCAGCGATCGTCGCTTCCATGTTTCAAGCCCTACGATTGTCCCTTTATCTCAGAAATCTCTCAGACTGTGATCTCTAAATTCTGTAAAAATTCCTCAGCTTGCTTTTCTCCATCTGTCATTAGAGTTTGGATAAACGTTGGAGAACGATCGAGTTTTGAGGTGTAGTCAAGTGAGTTGGATAAGGCCGGACTCATATCAATAAATTGCACAGTAATTCTCTTAAACCATTGCGCTTCTGTTTGATCAAAGTACTGCTTATCAATCCATTGATTGACCGCCTGAATCATGTGCAATTCCTGATTCAATGCCAGATTACCGGATAACTCGTTACGTCGATCCAAAATATCCCCAACTTTAGTGGGAATAGTTGCATGCCGCTCCGGGTTAATCCGGATAATCCAGACTCGTCCGGCCGTTCATCCACACTGCCAGTGATAAAGTCAGCCACAGGCGGGTTCTCTGAAAATAACCCATCCCAATAGGCAGTTCCCTGAATTTCTACAGCTTTAAACAAGGTGGGAATTGCGGCAGAAGCCAGGAGCATCTCAACGCTAATAGTTTCCTGGGCAGAGTCAAAGGTTTGAAATCCGCCAGACAGGATATCCACGGCTCCCAGCAGCAATCTGGGGCTAGACGGTCGCTTCAGTGCTGGAATCTCTCGAAAGTGAATGTGTTTTTCCAGTAATGCTTTCAGGTCAAAATACTCTTTGCGGGGGGCGAGTGACTTCCAGACATTGAACATATCTTCCGAGGTATAGGGGCTGGTTTCAAACGTGGGTACAATTCCAGACGACTGCAAATGTAAAGTTTCCACCATCCAGTTATTCCAGGACTGTTCCCACCACTGCTGAGCCGAATTATCGTTCCAAAACTCTAATAGAGCCTTGTAAGCTGGTTCTTTAGCCCCCTGATTCCTTTTCAACAGTCCATACCAGACTGCTGCTGCGCAAATTCCACCTCCCGATGTGCCGCTCAGGGCAATCAACTCATAGGGTTTGGGAATGCCCAATTCCAGCAGTTTCTTCAACACTCCTGCTGTGAAAGCGGTATGGCTACCTCCACCCTGACAGGCGATCGCTAATTTTGTTTGATTCATAACCACGTCCCCTCTGTTGAATTCAAATAGCATCGCCCTTGATCGAAGTTATAGGGCTTTCTCCTGACTGCGCTGCTTTAGAGGATGTTTGAGAAGTCGCGATCGCCCACGTAGGGGCGTAGCATTCGGATAACAGTTTTGCGGTGTTTTTCAGGGGTCCTTGGCCGAATGCTACGCCCTTACAGATCTAAACCTTTTGCAAGTCCAGAACCGTAGTTTTTCTTATAGGCAGACTTCAGTTCTCTAGCTGGACTTGGTTTAGGATATGAACTGGGGCTTTTAAAACACCCTTTTAGGTTTTGGAGGCTGTCCAGCCAAATGGATGATTCGACCACCAGCAGATTCCCGATATCCGAGTACGAGACCATGAGTGGACATATCCTACAAAACGCTGATTGTTCGATGCAGAAAAGGCAACATTGATTTCAAACTTGAGATCGCTGCGTTTGGAACCCGTTCCCAGTTGATTCGGATCAAAGCCACCCAAGGTACCGACAAAGTTAGACGTACTGTGGTTGAGAACCATTTTCGTCTTGGCGAACCGGACAATATCTCCGGCTGCATAGCACCCACCCGTCATTACCGCATCGAACAGGCACTTCGCAAAGTCATTGTTGGCATAAGTCCAGGAATCCCGTGAAGCGGCAAGTATAGACACTGCTTTGCGTCGGCGAATGAACGCTTCCGCAATGGTTTCTAAGGAATTGTCATCAATCCAGCCATTTTCACAGCAAATGCTCAGGACAAATGGTGGCCAAGTCGGGTTGTTCAAACTCGCCACATCACTTGTGTTTAGACCATTGCTGGCTGACCAGGCTGTTTTTGAACCGTGTCCTCGATAGACTGAGAACAGGACACCATCATTCATCGTGTTGATCACATCGGTCTTAGAGGTGTTCTTGGCATACCGTTTGATCACGTCATAGCGACTCTTAATCTTGGCTTCAATGTCATCACAGGTAGTTTCACAGGTAGAACTGGCATAAGCACAGAGCATGACTCGGTTTTGCCAACCACCCCAGTCTCCACCCCGGTAGCCATCGTAACGAGTTAGATATTCACAAGTGCTCTTGAGGGTTGCGGCATCTGAGGTGGGTAACCAGGATACGACCAGTTCAGGAACAAGATCACCGGAAATATCTGCATAGTAATGATCTGAGGCATACGATCCACCATTCTGGTTGTAGATATGCATGGGAATGACATCGGTATCCCCAGCCGGAACGATAAACTGTGGGGGAGTTCGCCAGTTCGCTGTTGCCCAGGTGATGAACGATTTGATCGACTCCTTGAGACTGGCGGCCGGAAATTCCTGCTGAATATCCTCGGTACAGGCCACCTTTGCATATAGGGCCAGCCGCTTTTGGCCAGCTGCAGTGGTTCCACGGCAGCAGACAGGGTACTACTTTTGACAATCACATATTCCGCAATCAACCCAGGAATTTTGAGCTTAGGGGCGTCTGTCCGTAAAGTCTTCTCTGGCATCACATCACCGATCAGGGCAGGATCCTGGCCCTCACTTTCAACCGTTTCCAGCAATGATATGCCTGGATCTGGACGACGAGATGGAAAGGTACCCTCAAGCACACTGATATCATCGATTTCAAAAAGATCCTCAACCCTGGATGAAAAATCCTGGTCATCATCGAGCAGATCCAGCCCCAGAATCAGACTATGTTCAGGTAATTCCTGGGGTTTTCTGCTGGGATGCCGATCGCGAGCGGGGGGAGTCTGGTAACTGATCTCAAGCGTCATGGATTGTACCAGTTCCATCCGCCGCGATTTGGGCCAGTACTGTCCCAGGTAAACAAAAATGTGAGCAACCTTAAGCCCTGCAATGGTCTTCAATCCCAGGAAATCAAAATCGCGCCCTGGGAAAGGTGTATCAGTTCCATAAATAGCTGGATCAGGTTGATACACCACCCGGAACTCTGCTTTCTTAAATTGTTGCGGTGCTGGAGCCAAATCGATTTCGTGATCCAAGGGCATCATCGTCTTATCGATCACCTTCACCTCAACGTTTATCGCATCTGCTGGAACTGCAACAAAGATGCCATCCTTGGGGATTGCGGGTGCTCCTGCCTGTTCCATCTGAGTCGCTGAAGGTACTTCTAACTGCCGAAAGGTTGCACCTTCTATAACTCCCTCCCAAAAGCCACCCACGCGATAAGTGACCGTTACCCCTATACGCTGCCCCGCATCTTGCATTGCTGCAGTAGCGAGTCGTGTGACGGTTTTACTCACTTTAGTTTCGCTGGGTGTTTCTGCATTTGCATTGTTGATACTAATCCAATTGCGTTCGCTCATAGTGAGCCTCCTAGCCCTTGCATTGTGGCTGTTAGTAAAAAATCATCTCTGGTTTGAGCAATATCCTATTTAACAAACGACAACATTAACCCAAACCCCTATCCGCTTTCTGGTAGAAAACACTTGGTAAATCGCTTGCTTTTAATGCGATCGCAGGCAAACATGGAACTACCGCAGGCTATACCTTCTCTAAGGTTACTTCTGGTGTAGCTTCTAGAGCGGAAATAGAAGCCAGACAGAATTCAATCAACCCAGCCGAAATTTCAGCGATGATATTCAGGGCTTCCGAATAGGGAGGTTGGAACTCTCGTCCTGTTTCGATCACCCCCGCTAAAACCCTGGATTTGCCAGCATCAACAAAATGGCGACTGTATGCATAATCATCTGAGGTGCCTGTGGTGGGATAGAGACCTACACTCGGTTGTACTGTATAGACTGTGCCTCTGACCACTTTGATGCCGTCTCTAACTCGGTTATAAGTTTTCACAAACCAAGTCAAATCTGTTTTCGGAATGTATTCTTTGTAAGTCGTGTCTCCAACTCTTCCGCGCAAACCATCATAGGCAGGGTTGTGGAAGTTCATCGTGAGATTGGTGGTTTGCTCATCGTCATCTCCCCAGGGATACATAATCAATCCTGAATAGGAATGAATGTCGAGCATCGTGGCGATGTTTTTATAAGTATTCAGCAAGTAGCGGACATTGCGCGTTTCGGGTTCAGAGAAGGGCTGCTGACCTTTGAACGTCTCGCTGCAGGGATTCGAGCTAGTGCCAATTCCACTTGACCACAGAAAATCAAAGTTGCGATTGAGATCAACGCCTCGGCAAGACTGACCAGGGTTAGGATTGCGGTTCTTGCGCCACACGGCATCTCCAGTCGGCGACTGCACAAACGCCCGCCCATCCGGATTCACCAACGGGAAGATAAACAAGTCCAATGTGTTGATGATTTGTTGAATACTGGCAGCATCGTAGGATTTGTACCAAATTTTAATCCCGTCCCCGCTTTGTACGCCTGACATAATTTCAAAGCCAAGGATAGGAGCAGATCAGGGTTCACCAACTCCCGTGCATGCACACCGCCTAATAACAAGATACCGGGACGCTTGACCTCCGTTCCCTTGCCCAGTTTAATCGCTCGGCTGGTTCGGTGTTCCCAGGTTTGCTCCGGTAGTTGAATCAACTGACAGATTGAGGAGTAAGCAGCAGCGAGATATTGCAGACTAGATTCTATGTCAGCTACTGTTAAATATCCCGCAGGTAGTGCAGCACTAATGTCAGTACTGATGGGTCTTTCCTCATCAGGGCGCTTCTCCCCCATCGATCGCATCCACTCTTGCAATCCACTCACCTGCTGTGTGGCCCGTGCCCGTTTGGATGATTCATCCTGGATCATCACGTGATAACCAGCCATCACCAGTTGCTCAATCTGAGCGAGAGAGAGTAACCCCTCAATGGTAAATTCCTGATTATCTGCAGCTTTTGCTGTAGCCTGGAATAGATCGAGCTGATAATCTGCCAGATTCAACAGAGCACGCCGATTGGCCGCAACAATAGTCACAAAAAACTTACGTTCCATAAATACATCCTCCGTTGTCGTTTGCTCCAGTCCAGAAAGACTCTCACTCCTTGATTTGGAAAATTACATTAAACCGCTGGACGATCGCGCGATCGCCCTCCCACTCAAAACACCACAGTCCAGCCCTGTTTCTGAGCCTGTTCCTGGGTGTAGGAAACCCCATGCACTTTAATGCCCTGAGGATTCAGTAAGGTAATAATGCCGCCCTCGTTGGGGAGTTGCATAGCCGCATCCTTGAGAGCGATGGTAGCTACTCCCCCAGCCTTAAGGGATAGATCTTGAATCAGATATTTATCTTTTGTTTGTCCGCCAAAGCCCAGCCCTTGAGGTTGACCGTCTCTGGCGATACATTCAGCAGCGTTACGGTTTCCTTACCCGAATCGGCTCCCAACGGATTTACCAGTGCCGCCACAATCTGAACAGCCGCGCCCACAGGGGGTTTTTCACAGATCGACTTAATAATATTCCCCGTTTGATCATCCGTATGGAAACATTGGGATTGGAAGGCCAGAAAGATGCCGATCCATTGATTGCGTGAGGGGAATTGGAGCAACAGGCCGCCGTCCTGATACACGCCGTTATCCTGCTGGAATTTGCCCACACTGCCCTGATTCATGTGAATGTCATGAATGCCACTGCCAGGGAGAAAGCCGAAGTACTGATCGGATTTATGGGATTCTGGCCCCCAGGAAGCCCCAAAGGCATACACGATCGCATCTTCGGACTGCAGCGCACGTTGAATATACAGATCAATTAATTCTTTCAAATCATTGCCCGCACCAGGAACATCAAGCGGCAAAGGCTTCATATCCTCTGGATTGAACAAATTGCCACGAATAAAATCCAGAGCCATGCCCCCCGGTCGATGCTCCAATTTATGAAAGCCTGCACTCAAGTTTTGCAGAGAAGTCAAAATTGAGTGCTGAAAGCTATCGTCCACCAGATACAGCAAGTCGGAAGGGCTTTCTTGCGATTTCACATTGATGACAATTCGGTGTTTTTTCTCTCCTTCCGTCACCAGAACTTGATAGTGGGGAGATTGATCAGTAGGTGGATCAACTTTGCGATCCAGTATTCGCGCTTTCAATACTCCATAGGTTGCTAAAGACATGGATTTTATACCTCGTTTGAATTTCCCCTGATGAGACTCACTTTTCGATACGGATCAGGGGTTCCGGCGTCTGGGTCATTTTGATAGTTTGATCTTTCCCTTATTGAGGAGTTGGCGGCTACTTTGTTCAGATCGGTTAATGGAGATGCAGTGTTAAGTTCATCCTGGCGCAAATTAAATTCAAATTTGCAACAACTCCATCATGATTATGGCCTCCAGGGGCTTTCAGCGCAATTAATCATGCCACTACCACCCGCTAAGCAAAAATCGGCGAATGCAGCTTAATAGTACATCAGCAAAATTTAACTAAATCAATTAGCCATACAAATAGGCATGCACAACCCTATCATTCTGATAGCTTCTACTTTCAAGATCTAGAGAGACGCGAATAGTCGACATTAGACATCATACTTTTATTAACCCTGAAAGCAAGTATTGATAGCATTAAAAAGCTATTGCATAGAAGTTAGAAAAGAGAAAACTCTTTGAATTGATTTAGTGCTCTTTTCTCCAGTAAAATAACGCTTCAGCAAAACAACTAATGATCAAAACTAGATTCGAGCAAGAACGGCAAACGAACTCAGGAACTATAGACGGAAACAAGAAAAGAGATATCTAATTAAAACTCAGATATTTCTACTATCTTAACTATTAGTTATAATCGTATAAGGTATTTTTTTGATTGTCATTAAATATTGCTAATTCAACACTTTTCGACACTTTTCTTAGCCATCCTAGCGACTGAAGTCGCGTCTATCCGGAGAAAACCTGCTGCCGCAGGTTGCTGAGAACCTTGATTTTATTGAGTCTGCGTCGGCAGATGGGGTGAGTGTAGTTGCGGTTTTAACCGC
This sequence comes from Leptodesmis sp., assembly GCF_052746595.1. NCBI lineage: Bacteria > Bacillati > Cyanobacteriota > Cyanophyceae > Leptolyngbyales > Leptolyngbyaceae > Leptodesmis > Leptodesmis sp. The sequence goes on along the minus strand of NZ_JBRAGO010000053.1, from coordinate 14,409 downwards.
CGGATACTTGTCAAACGCCCTCTAATAGGCAAGAGAGCCAAGGGTGATATCATGCTGAATTTTCTGGGTTGGTTGATAAAAATGTTGTATTACTATATAGTAGTATAGTGAGAAGTGTAGGCTTGAACTGAAGTTTTGCTTCTCTTCCATAACGTCCGTTCACTCTAACGAAAACCTGACATGAATCTTTTTAGCTTCAACCCTTCCCACCCCTTGCCAACCCACTCGCTGCAAACGATTGATGCCCACACCTTAAAGCAGTGGTTAGATCAGCAAGCCGCCGTCCTGGTAGATGTGCGGGAGCCAAATGAATATGCGACAGGACATATTCCTGGAGCTATTCTGGTGCCTCTGTCTCGGTTTGACTCCCGGAAAATTCCTCAGTCCCCCAATCTAAAAATTGTCCTGTATTGCCGCTCTGGGCAGCGATCGGCGATGGCGGCTCAAAAGCTATTGCATCAGGGATATCAGGATGTGGCCCATCTGGGCAGCGGTATTGGTGCCTGGGCCAAGGCTGGTTACCCGATTCAAGCCTAAACCCAGTTATCCTTCAAACGCCTTCTGAACCTGGATGAGGTTTAATAACCACATTGTCGCAGGAATACTGAACAACCTGGCTGATTGCAACAGCGGGTTTACCTTTTAACTTCTTACTGTAGTTGTGGAGATGATGAATGATGTTGTTTCGCCAACTTTTTGATCCAACCACCAGTACCTATACTTACCTGATTGCTGACTCTGAAGCCCAGGAAGCCATACTGGTCGATCCAGTTCTGGAACAGGTCGATCGCGATCGCACTTTACTCACGGAACTGGGATTAACCCTGAAATATTGCCTGGAGACTCATATCCACGCCGATCACATTACGGGGACAGGGCAGTTACGGGAGGCCACTGGCTGTGAAGGTATCGTTCCAGAACACGCTCAGGCCACCTGTGCCAATCGGTTCATCAAGGATGGAGAGGTGTTACGGATCGGTGGTGTGACGGTGGAAGCGATCGCCACACCGGGTCATACGGACAGCCACATGGCTTATCTCGTGAATGGAACTCACTTGCTCACTGGAGATGCTTTATTCATCCGAGGCTGTGGCCGCACTGATTTCCAAAGCGGTGATCCAGGCACACTCTACGATTCGGTTACCCAGCGCTTGTTTACCCTACCAGATACGACGCTGGTGTATCCGGGGCATGACTATCGTGGACATACGGTTTCAACCATTGGCGAGGAAAAACGCTGGAATCCTCGCTTTGTAGGTCGCGATCGCAAAAATTTTATCCAGTTCATGGATGCACTCAACCTGCCCAATCCTCAAAAAATGATGGAGGCTGTTCCTGCCAATGAACGTTGTGGTCGGGCAGTGGCTTAGGAGTCCCTGATCATGATGCAGTGGGTTCTTGGACTGATACTGGCAGCAGGCATCGGGTTGAGCTTAGGACTGATGGGTGGGGGTGGGTCGGTGCTGGCGTTGCCCGTGCTGGTGTATGTGATGGGGGTTGCTCCAAAATCCGCGATCGCCATGACATTGATCATTGTGGGGGCCGTCAGTCTACTGGGACTCATCCCCCACTGGCGGGCTGGCAACGTCAACCTGAAAGTATCACTCCTCTTTAGTTTGGCAACCATGGTAGGCACCTATGCGGGAGCCAGAATTGCCACGCTGCCGATCGTCAGTGAAACGTTCCAAATGCTGCTGTTTGCAGTGACGATGTTACTGGCTGCTGGCTTTATGATTCGGCGCAGCTTCAAGCCATCCAAACCGGATGATGCCTTGGCGTTCTATCCCAAATCCCTTTGCAAATACTGCTGGCTGTGGCTATTAACTGAAGGGGTACTGGTGGGTATGTTGACTGGGCTCGTTGGGGTTGGGGGTGGTTTTGCCATTGTTCCGGCCCTGGTGCTGCTGGCGAACGTTCCCATGAAACAGGCGATTGGTACGTCTTTGCTGATTATTGTGGCCAATTCTGTTGCTGGCTTCCTGGGCTATCTGGGACATGTTTCCATCGACTGGCATTTGGTGGTATCGTTCATTTTTGCAGCCAGTTTGGGTACGCTGCCCGGTGCCTATCTGGCTCGTTTTGTCTCCGCCCAAAAGCTGCAAAGAGGCTTTGGCTATTTTCTGCTGGCGATCGCCATCCTGGTACTGGTGCAGCACCGCCGCAGTCTGCAGGGCACCCAGCAAGCAGAACCGACAGCCTCCCAGGTTACTGCAAAATCGCAAAGGAGTATGACATGACCTCAGAGCAAAAGCGTATCTTGATTGTGGGGGGAGTTGCGGGCGGAGCCTCCTGTGCGGCCCGTGCCCGTCGCCTTTCTGAATCCGCTGAGATTACTATCTTTGAGCGCGGCCCGTTTGTTTCGTTTGCTAACTGTGGTCTGCCCTACTACGTGGGTGATGTAATTACAGATGAGAAAAAGTTAATCGTTGCCAATGCTGATCTGTTTCGACAACGCTTCAACATTGATGTCCGATTAGAGAACGAAGTCATTGCTATCGATCGGGACACCACCCAAATTACGGTCAAAAATCGCAAAACCGATGAGATCTATCAGGCCTCTTATGATGCGCTGGTCTTAGCGCCTGGTGCGGCTCCCATCCGCCCACCCCTGCCAGGAATTGATTTACCTGGGATCTTTGCCCTGCGAACTATCCCGGATAGCCGCCGCATTCGGGATTGGATTGATGCTCATCAGGTGAAACGAGCCGTGGTGGTGGGTGGAGGATTCATTGGCTTAGAAATGGCCGAAAATCTGGTCAACCGGGGGATTGCTGTGACGATCATTGAAGCCCAGTCGCAAGTGATGGCTCCCCTTGATCCGGAGATGGTTACTCCCGTACATGAACGCTTGCGATCGCATCAGGTTAATCTTTGCCTCAACGACAGCGTCACCCGATTTGATCTTAATACCAGGGGTGGAATTAGTATTTCGACGAAATCAGGAGCTAGCCATACGGCTGAGCTGGTCATCTTAGGCATTGGGGTTCGGCCTGAAACAACACTGGCAAAAGCTGCAGGACTGGAAACTGGCGATCGTGGAGGAATTCGGGTTAACGATCAAATGCAAACCAGTGATCCAAAGATCTGGGCGGTGGGAGATGCGGTTGAAGTCAAAGATTTTGTCACGGGTGAGTGGACGGTGATCCCTTTAGCAGGTCCTGCTAACCGCCAGGGACGTATTGCAGCAGATGTCATCTGTGGACGCAATAGCACCTTCCGGGGTGTGCAAGGGACTTCCGTTTGTGGTGTATTCGGGTTGACGATCGCAGCTACCGGAGCGAATGAGAAAACCTTACAACGCCTGGGCTGGGATTATGGCAAAGTATATCTCCATCCAGGGCATCATGTTGGCTATTACCCGAACGCAAAACCCATTGATTTAAAGCTTCTATTCTCCAATCAGGACGGACGTATTCTGGGTGCCCAAGCTGTGGGAGAAGAAGGTGCAGAAAAACGAATTGATGTGATTGCAATGGCACTGCAAATGGGGGCGACAGTCTTTGACCTGGAAGAAGCTGAACTGTGTTACGCTCCCCAATTTGGGGCCGCCAAAGATCCGGTGAATATGGCGGGTATGATTGCGGCCAATGGTCTGAGAGGAGATGCCCCATTGGTTCACTGGCAACAACTTGCCGATCTAAATGGTGGCTTATTGCTAGATGTTCGGAGTGTTGATGAATTTGCATCTGGACACTTAGAAGGTGCCGTCAATATCCCGCTGCCGCAACTGCGCGATCGCCTGCATGAACTGAATCCCGAGCAGGAGATCTGGGTCTATTGTCAGGTCGGACAGCGGGCTTACTATGCCACTCGTGTGTTGCGGCTGAATGGGTTTAATGCCCATAACCTGAGTGGTGGATTCAAAACTTACCAGGCAGTCTCATCAAGTTAAGCACTCAACTGCAATCAGTTGGGCGATCGCAGCACCTGCAAGAATATCCCTCATGCTCGTTTTGATAGCTGATGCGATGCAGTTGGCAGCAAAGCGTTCTTCAGGTTGATCAGGATGGTGGATGAGATGGATTCTCTTCGTTCATTTGCCGCTCCATGGTGGCGATCGCGGCGTTTACGGCAGCCAATCTGGTTTCCAGGTTATCTCGCATCCACTTTAAAAAGTCTAATTGATGTTGCCGATGAGATTTCTGAGTCATCGATCCGGAGTGGCAACAGAAGTTCATCCAAAAAGGAAACATGAGTAATACTCCTTGAATCAGAACAATACATTTACCAGAGTAGCGTATTCCTGATGATGATTAAAAGAGCCGTATTCCTCGTGCTAAAATTGCTGCAAACAGAGGAATCAGGGCAAACCCCACTAATTCTCCCCTGATCAGCCAGGAAAGCCGCTGGACTTGGGGTAAGTCTAAATTGGGCAGTTTGTGATCCCGTAATCCTTTCACCCAGGAGATAAAGGAAAAGGTGGGATAGAGAGACAGCAAACCGACCACAATGAAAATCCCAACTTTAGTGTAAAAAACTGGACTGCTGAGATAGTAATCGGTTCCTTTGCCGAAATAGAGGACTCTCAAAATTCCGGTAATCAGAATTGTGGTTGCCGACAGGCCATACACAGTATCTGCCGTTACGACTCTCCAGGCTTCTTGCAAGCTGAGGTCTTTTTTCAGCGTCAGGCTTTCAACCACTAACGCTCCAAACGCCAGCATGAAGCCCAGATAATGCAAATACGCTGTAACCGCACTTCCCCACATTGGTCTCTCTCCCAGGGTATGATTGTTTAATCATCGTCAGTGACATTAAACTGCCATCTGCAAATTTTCCATCCACTTTCTAGGATGACGAACTTCGCGCCAAATTTCGGTTGCACTGACGGCACCATCCCCCACGGCAACAGTCACTTGGTTTAGCCCAACTTTTAGATCGCCAATGGCAAAGATACGAGGATGGGAAGTGCGCCCCAAATTATCGGTAACCAGATATCCTCCCTTGCGTTCCAAATTCAATCCCTCAAGGTAGTGATGGTGATAGCGTGCCCCCATTGAAATCAGTCCAGTTTCCAGAGGTACGACAGACCCATCGACCAGTTCTACCCCGCTCATCTGATGGTTTTGTCCCAGAAATCGTTTAATCGGGGTTTCAACCAAGCGATAGCCATATTCCTGTAATTTCTGACGCAGTTCCGGACTGACTGAAAACACGCCGTGGGTAAAGATAGTAATGTAAGGGGTGAACCAGCTTAAGTTAAACACTATTTCTTCAATACTGGCCTCACTGCCAGCAAAAAAGCCACATTGCTTATCCGCCATCTCATAGCCATCACACACCATGCAGACATGCAGATTATGTCCGGCGTATTCATACACATTTTGCATTTCATCTAAGGGGGGAAGATGATCAATAATGCCACTGGCCGCAATCAGATATTTAGCTCGTAACACAGGATAAATGCTATCCTGACGGCCAACCTTTACGCGCACTGCAAAGGTTTCTCCCTCGTCGACTACTTCTTCCACATATCCATTGAGCCAGTCTCCATTCAGTGACAAGTAATGCTGCTTACCCTTTTGTAAGAGTTCTCGCCCAGGAGTACCGGGAGGCAACCCCAAATAGTTCTGTAACTCCTGCATCCAAAAAGAGCGAGCTTTCCCTTTATCCACAATCAGGCTGGACAGACGAAAGCGTTGCAGGTAGATTCCGGCTGATAATCCTCCAGCTCCACCCCCCACAATTAAGGTGTCATAGACATGATCAAGATGTTGTTGAAGTTTGTGCTTAGAGAGTTGCATAGTGATTGATCAGAGTGTGAGAAATAAATTGCAAACTACAACGGATGCTGCTGATAGTGCGATCGCCACTGAATGATAGCTTGCCAGGAAGAAAAAACTTTAAGCTATAGGTTCTGTCGATACAACTTCATGGAAATGAGTAAAGTCGATATAGTGTTTTCCACATTTGGTTTGATGAATAATGTCCACCAGTTGGTAGTTCCATAAAATCTCTTGAGCCTGGTAAAGATGCCGAGCATGAACAGCTTGAATCACCGTTTCATCAGTTCCACTCAATGAAACAACTATTTGGGCTTTGAGTTGAACTAAGGATTCTGCGGTTTGCCCCTGTAGAGGACTTTCTGCATGGAACTCCGTTGTAATGGGTTACAACAGCAAAGCGACTGAAGAGAACGCGGGCAGTGGATCGAGAAAAACGAGCAAACGCCAGCCCAGTGACAACGGCAAAACCCAGCAACCCAACCAAGGCTTCGATCGTAGCGATGGTATTAGCATAAAAGGTTTGGGGGTATAAGACACCGTATCCGATCGAGGCCAGCGTTTGCACACTGAAAAAGAATGCATCCCAAAATGATCCAGGTTGGGCATTGGCAATGCTGTTTCTCTCAGCTAAATAAATGAGGGCAAAGAGAGCATTCAACATCCCATATACCAGCACAATCAGCAGGAGAAACCCCAACCAGGGAATTGTTAGCAACATATGGTAGGGATCGCTCCAGTAAGAGTGCCAGACTCCAGAATTTGGCAGTTGCAAAACTCCTTTTGGAACTAACCGGTGTTGTTGATTGGTTAGTGGTTTTTTTGCGTCGCAGCCGCATGGTGATTCCTCTTAGATTGTCAGCCCCAGGACACAATTTAGGCAATATTTGTTACAGAATCTTATTCCTGGTTACATCCGCATTCACCTTTGTGGTTGTGTCCACTTTCGTGATGAGAGTGATGCTCAACTTCTTCTGGAGTCAGGATGGCGAGAGAGCCTGTAAGATAGGCCGTAACGGCCGTATCTGGGTCAGTTTCAGAGGTGATAATGGGCTGAATCCCTTTAGACTCCAGACGACGCGCTAACCCATGCCCTATACTGCCGCTAATCAAAATCTGTACAACATCCAGGGGATGCGGGTTTTTTGGGGAACTCTCATGAAAGCTCTGGTTTTTGGAAAGTTGTAGCAGTTCCTTGTTTTGAATGGTGGCATTGTTTACGTCGTAAATCCAGAATTTTTGACAATGCCCGAGATGGGCAGTTACAGCGGTCTGGTTTTGGCTGGATACAGCAATTTTCATAGGACACCTTTCGATTGAGATTGAGAATTACAGGAAGTTTTGGGCATTCAGCAACAGCATTAAACCCACCAGGGCTTTTCTCCGGTACGGGGATCAGTTTCTGTCCAGGGTGAAATCAGAATGCGATCGTCGATCACCGCAACGTGAACGATTTTAAGGGGGAGGGGAGCTGGACCACGCACCACTGTGCCATCAGGGGCGTAAAGAGAACCATGACAGGGACACTGAAACTGTTGGTCGACCGGATTCCAGGGGAAGGTGCAGCCCAGATGAGTACAGTTATCCACAATCCCCATAGAATCTAGGGTGTTATCGTCTTTAACAATCAGGTAAGTGGGTTCTCCTGCCAGCCCTGCCACTAAGGCACGAGTGCCTGGTGCCTCTGCTGTAATTTGTGTGGCTGGAATCGGATTACCCAGGATATCCTTAGCCACAATGGCTCCTCCCACTCCAGTGGATTCAGAGGGGGGAAGGAAGAATTTGCCAGCCACGTAGAGAGCAGAACCAGCCGTAGCAGCGACCGTGGCCCCAGTCAAAAAATTGAGGAACTGTCGTCGGGATAAAGAGGGACTCTCGAAGGATAGACTGTTGTTCATGATGAACCTCCTTGACGTTAAATAGCCTATTCAGTAACGGATTAACTATTGAATGCTGCTACACTTGCTCATTGGGTTGGTTAGTACGAATTCCCAGAAGGCGATAAAGGCCACAAAAGCCGACTAGAGCAGTCACAAACAAAATGCCTCCCGCAATCAACAGTCCGATGCCCAAAGCAGAACCGTTGTATAGGAACAATCCCAGATAAAGCAAGACAGAAGCCAGCAGGACGCGGATCAGGCGATCGAGCAAACCTACATTCGTTTTCATAAAAAAATCTCCAGGGGTGAGCGGATTGCAAAAACCTTTTGCAGTAATGCAAGCAGCGATTTTGAAGTGAGCGCAATGTTTTTGTAACCTTCTTTAATATAACTGATTGGTCATAAAGTGGTAAAGTGATTTTATAAAACCGATTGATAATGAGGCAACCCGTATTATGTGGAGCCAATTGATTGTTAACCGACTTTCTCGCCTGATTCTACCTCTGGGCCTGATGCTTCTCATCGGCCTGTATCCCACGGCTGCCTTTGCTCAGACCGATCCAGCCGCACTCTCAAAAGCGGTACAAGAAATAGAGTTTTTAGATGCTATGCGCTCTGGTTTGGCTTCTACACTGGAAGGCAAAAGCGAAGAACCAACCTTACAAACCATGAAAGAAGTTTGCCGCCCAGTTGGAATGCGAGCAATGCAGTTGAGTCAGGAAAATGGCTGGCAGGTGAAGCAGATTGCATCCAAGTATCGCAATCCTGACCATGCACCAGATGACTTACATGCTCGCATGGCACTGGCTAAGTTTCAGCAAGATCCGGAATTGGTCGGCTTTTGGGATCGAGAAACGATCAACAATCAGGCAGGAACACGCTATTACCGTCGCATTAATGTGGAACAGAGTTGTCTTGTCTGCCACGGACTTAAAGATCAACGACCACAATTTGTTAAAGATAACTACCCTCAAGATTTGGCCTACAATTTTCGGGTGGGCGATCTGCGAGGTATGTATTCCGTTTTCATTCCGGATCTGAAGGTAACGCTACAAAGTGCGAAGTAGCATGCTTCAATACTTCGGACGGTTTTTGTAAAAATGCTGAAAACCCTTGCTAAGCCGTCAACTTTAGCCCTCGTCCTCATCCTTTTTACCCGCTATCTTGAATAACTTGAACGCTTGATTAATTTCGCCGTATCAACTCTGCTCAAATGATTGATTATTAAACTTGAGCGTCCGGCAGTTCTCTGTCACAGTACGAACGACATCATCGGGTACCCCATCAGGAATCTCTGCTTCGATTTCGAGCGTGATTTTGACCTTGGCACCGTTTAGAGCAGTGAGATGCTGGATGACCTCATTAGCGATCGCCGATGTATCGCGGTTGATCCGCATTGCATCGATATCGACGTTGCCATAAAACCTACGCAGGACAGTGGTCTGGCTATCTCCTGTCCCATTGTTTGCATCACCATCACCACCCGCTGTGCCGTCGCCATCCGTTGATAAGCCGCCCCCTGATGTTCCTCCATCCACGGTAGTTGTGGAGCCTCCAGATGTCATGGTGGTTGCCTGGGCTGCTTCAGCATCAAACTGCTGCTGGGCAATGTCAGGCTTCACGAGGAGGCTTTGAACGCTGATGTTTGGGTTGATGCCTGTTGCTGCCTTAAGGCCCAGGTATTTTCCTTTTTCCTCATCAAAAGCTTCGGCATAGGCGAAGTTGTCAGCCCAGATAGTAGACGCTACGCCATCTCGAACGGCTTCCAGAAGAACGGATTGATTCTTCAAGCGAGGGAGATAGAGGTACTGAGTGAGATATTCCCAGAGCCGTTTTAGATCGATGTGATTCGTGTCTCGCCAGAGATACTTATCGAGGGCTTCTAGCCGCAAGTTGGTAGCCGCATAGGTGGGGAGTAGATCCCCTTCATAAACGGCTTTCCTGCTGGCTCGGACGATCGGAGAGTCCTGCCCTTGTAGTCGGGTTTCCTTCCAATCGATACTGCCCTGAGCATCAGGCTGAATCGGAATTAGAAGCCACTGGTAGGTGTCGCAGAGGATATTGTCTACATCTTGGTTCGACTGGTTACGCTTTGTCGTTGCCTGGTTGCTCTGAAAGACATCCAGGTTGAGGGCTTCCTTATCACCGACAATGGACTCCCATGCGAGGTACTGGGCGGTATTCCGTTCTAGGTTTTCGATCTTGGCTTTGTCTGGGGCGAGGAAGAGAAGGGTGTTCTTGTAGTACCGAGGGCTACTGCCCTTGTGGTTTAAGGCATCCTCGACCCACAACCGAGCAGGGCTATCTTTACTCGACTGACTGTGGGGATGCTGCGGGGCTAGCACCACCAATCGGACGCCGAGCGCTGGATCATCGGGGATGTCAGCCGTGGAGTCGGGAGCGACATGAACAGCGCTGAATTCCCCACGAGCATGATCACTTTTGAGTCGTCGAGTAATCTCTTCCCAAACGAGGTAGCGATTATCGAGGAACTGGTTGGCTCGTTCTTGAGCGGTGCGGTTGACATTGGGCTGAGTGGAAACCCAATAGCGATTGCCATTGATGTAGAGGTAGGTAGCTTGGTCGGTGAGACGCCGGAGGGCATCACCAAAGATGGCAACTTTTTCACCGGGTTGAACACAGCCAAGCTTGATTCTCCGGTCTTCTAAGCCTCGATTCGAGGCCCGAAGGGTTGGAGCAGAACCCATGTAAATGGTTCGAGTCACCCGACGACAGGCAGAGTAACGGCCTAAGTTGGGGTTCTGCCGATCAATGGAAAGGGGAAGGGAGTTAGCTCCATCGACATCTTTGTCGATCACGGGAATCCAGTTGTCTTCTAGGTAGCGTGTCAGTTCAGACTGTACCTGTGGATCATCCATTGGCACATGGGCAGGCATGATCATAAGGCTTTGGTCGTTTCGTTCCCAGAGGGAGTGAATCACCTTTGCCATGAGTCGCAGGACACCACGGGTGCGCTGGAATTTATCGAGGGTAGACCAGTCGGAGTAGAGGCGATCGAACAGTTCAGGATGGATGGGATAGGCGTCTCGCATCCGTCGCTCATAATCACCTTCCTTACACTCTGTGGGAAACTCCTGTCCTTGGTTGCGATACATCTCGGAGAAAGCCCGAACGACAGCATCCCGTTGAACAAAGAGATTAGGGTCAGCCAATGGCTGAAAGAGCCGTCGCCGCACGATTTCAAAGCTTTCTTCAGCGCTAGCCGGTCGCCAGGGGGATTCAACCCGCCCGATCGCATTCTTGAGCCGGTCGAGGGCTTCTCTGCCGCGATCGCCCCCAATCTCAATATCGGATGACGGAATACTAACCACCAGCAGGGTTTTTTTGGCATTCTTCGCCGATTCGCTGAGGGTCTGGGCAAAGGTGAAATGCGTATCAAAGGTTCCGGCGGGCAGATCGCTCTTATCATGAAGCTGACGGGCATAGGCAACCCACTCATCGACCAGGATGAGAACGGGCGCATATTTATTGAACAGATCTTTGAGAGCATCTCCTGGATTGGTTGCGCTTTCGTCGGCTTGGCGCATCATCTCGTAGCCTTCTTTGCCACCGAGTTGCCAGCCAATTTCACCCCAAAGTGTTCGCACTTGAGTGCCGTCTGACTTTTGATGAATCTGTCCGGGGGAAATTTTGTTCCCGACCAAAACGACGGTGTTGACCTTCTCGGGCGGTTCATTCACATCCGCTTCCTGGAAAAGGGGTTCCATTCCCGGTAGGTCTTGGGCAGATGCCCTGAAAAAGAGGTGATAAAGGGCAAGCATGGCGTGGGTTTTACCACCGCCGAAGTTGGTCTGAAGTTCAATCACCGGATCGCCCCCTTTGCCGCTGAGTCGCAGCAGTGCGCCCGTGAGAAGTTGCTTCAGTCCATCCGTCAAATAGGTACGCCGAAAGAACTCGGTCGGCAGACGATATTCGTCAGAACCTTCATTTAGGTAGACTTGCCAAAGGTCAGCAGCGAATTCTGCTTGCTGGTAGCGACCAGAGGCAACATCCGGGTGAGGGGTTACAATATCCCGCCACGGCTTGAGTCCAGACATGGGCTGGCCGACCGTGGGAGCCACCGCCGCACGGCGAGTTTCCCGGCGAGCCTGGTCTTCAAAACGAACTCGCAGCAGTTCTTGTTTCTGTTTTTCGACTTGATCGGCTTCTGGTGCAGAAATGGCAGTGAGGAGACGTGCCATGCTATCGAGGGCACGATAAGCGTCGTCTGTTGAGAAGGTGGAGGTGTGTGCCCAGTCGTTTCGGGTATCTCGCAACTCACTGACGATACTTCGTTCAGTACGCCCTAACGTATTACGGAAGACGTTATTCCACTGCTCCCACATCACCATGAGCAGGGCAGAAACATCTTCTTTGAGGACATCTTGGACTTCACGGCGAGCCACGTAGTTATCGGGCAGGCTAGAGGAAGCAGGAATTAACCACCGATCGCCATATATGGCCTTCATCTCCCGCTCAATATAGGGATAAAGCCCATCGCGGAGTAAATTCAGGGCGCGTCCGACTCGTTCATGGTTGCTAATCGCCATAGGGGTGATGGGGTGAGGGTGGGATGAGGATAAGGAACCACAAAGGCACAGAGGATACAAAGAGCTTAGTGGTCTTGGTGTCTTTGTGGTTTAAGCGCATCTGTCACGATCCCTGCAAGCTCTAGCAGTTTGGAGCTATCTTTGGGAAGCAACTTGATTTTGAGGGCTTCATGGATCAGCCCAACCAAGGTTTCTTCAGGGTGATTTTGGAGATAGGTATTGAGTTGTTCGGCAAGCTGATCCGGTAGTTCGATGGTCAGGATTGCCCAGCATGTAGGACAGGGTTTGGGGTAGGGCACGGGTTACCGCAAAGTCACTGCGTTTTGACTCAATCACCACTAACCAGAGCATGTCATTCAGAACTAAGACATCAATGCGTCCCCGAATCACAGTTCCTTCGTCTTCCAGTTCGATATCGATGCTGGTTTCAGTGGTGATGCGAAACGGGCGACGATAGAAGCCTGCCAGATCGAGTAATGGCCCTAACACTACCATTTTGACGCTATTTTCTAGAACAGGCGGGTCTTCGAGTAGGTCTAAGTAATTGTCTTTTACTCGATTGAGCGCTTGCTGATCAAGCTTGCTGATAGGTGCTATTTCCCCTTGCCATTCTGAAAAGAATTGGGCATTGGTAGCTGGTTGCAAATTGAGGGTTTGCTTTAGGGTTCGTAGAGTACCTTCGGCAGCAGGAATCGCTTGAATCATGGCAACCTCTCTTTCTTCTACACGCCTAACGTGCCTTGTACGGGTTTTGATCGCGCTACCTCCGATGCTAAACGGTTTATTTCGGGCCAGGAGATAACAAGGCTGTTATAAGCAATTCCCTCCTGTGCCCAACCTTTTCTATCGCACAGGCTATAAAGCCGATAGGCAAGATCTCGTGCGATTTCTCCTCGGTTGCCCAGTTTAGCCAGCAGTTCTGCGGCACCCATTTCACCCTTTTGATCAAGTTCATGGATGAGATACTGAGCAATTTCCCAGTCGGGCATTCGGCTGTTGCTGGTGGGGTTCCAGTCTGACTTCAGCTCGCTGCGTTTGAGCAAGCGCACTTTGCCGCCCTTTGCTTCTAGGATGCCCGCATTGACCATGCCTTGAACACTGGTGTTTTTGGCCTTGGAGAGGGTTTCAGCATCGCCATACTGTCCTGGCTCAAACTGATATTGCTCAAACCAGGTGAGCGCCCAGCGGGTATCGCCATCGAATTCACCTTCCTGTTCGGTGAGGAATTCGTCGAGGACTTGGTTGATGAGTTGCAGGGCGGTGCGAACGCGCATGGGGGAGCCATCGTTTTCGAGGACGGCGGCATATTGGGAGAAGATGGCTATGCCGGGGCCGATGCTGGCTTGGGCAAGGTCTACGGGGGCGATGTTGCCTTGTTGGAGGGTTTTGAGGGCTTGGGGGAGGTCGCGTTTGAGTTCGGTGAGGAATTGACGACGGGTGATTTTGGGCGCGTCGCTGGGGCGGGGGCGGCAGACGAGGACGATGGAGGAGGCGAGGGCGTTGGTGCCAGATGCAACCATGCGGTTGCTGAGTTCGCTGCGCATGGGCCAGGTGCCATCAATACTGAAACCTGCCTTGATTAAGCCTTCTAGCATCGTTTCCCATCCAGTAGAAGCTACGGATTCATCACTTTTGCCTTTTTGATCGGTTTCCGCTTGTTTGAAGGCGTAATAAACCGTGAGGGGATAATTTGCATGGGAGATTTCATGCATTCGGTTGAAGGCTTTGCCCAGACCTTCTTCAAAGAATGCTTGGGTTTTTTGTTTGTTGCCATCAAAGCGATAGGGTGTAGCGACGAGTTCTTGAGCTTTGGGAACTAATAGGGTGCTAAAAATATTGGGATAAACAGAACCGAGCGCACGGCGCAGCCAGACATAGAAAAAGTCCGAAAGGTCTGCATACCCAATATTGTCGTAGTAAGGCGGGTCGGTGGAGATGAGTTTGGGGGTGGCGTCGTTGGGGTGAGGGGCGATCGCGTCGTGTTGGCTTACGTTTGATTCAGAATTGGGTAATAGGCTTTCAAGCACCTTAACAACCCAATCAATTGCACCATTAAAGTTGCCAGTGGAATCACTCATCGGATTGGCCTCTGCAAAATCCCAGACCATTGGAATTGCTTGTCTACCAAAGGTATGACTAATAGTGTCGCGCCCTGAACCCCAAATGCAAATACTGGAGTGATAGTCTGTCATCTTATCTACCGCAAACGCCAAATAAGTAGCGATCGCCTCTCCATAAGCCCTTGCCCCCGTTCCG
>NZ_JBRAGO010000052.1:18566-32066 GCF_052746595.1 Leptodesmis sp. | reverse complement strand
CTCATTGGCAGGGATGATGTACTCCCTCTCCAACGAGCATCGGTCTACCGGACACTTACGCGAAGCAAGCCAGTCTTTGAGTTGGCGCAAAGCGTAGTTGTACACGCCTGTGCACGTCTCAAGCCACTCCAGCAGTTCAGTCTGCTGCATGGCATTTGGATAGATTCGGTAGGGGTAGTTCATTGTCAGCATGGCCATAGTTTTCCACAAGCTATGGCCACTGGTAAATGCTTGTCTCATCCCCATCGAGGGGAATCGACAAGCGCGGGGAGTCCATGTATCCCGACGCTGAGGCTTCGCATACAGCGCGGGACTTATAGCTCCCCCAACCCCTCAATAGTTAAATTCACAATTTTCAGGCTGGATCCACAATGGCTTTTTGCTTGCGCTTGGGGAATAACTTGACGGTATTCAATGCCATTCCCGTAACTAGAGGCAGAAATTCTGGACGCAAAAGACGGGGATCATACCCACTCATCCGTTTCTGATTTTCCTGCAAACAGGTGGCCAAAAAGGTGTCCAGAGACAAGTCTACTTTGATAGCTTTCGCCCCAGCCGCTGTAAATCCTTTTTTGTGAGTGCTTTTTTTGTCCTTTCTGCTCATGCCTTTGAGGTTGTCTAAGCGACGCAGCATGGCTCCTGTGTATTGACCTAGAGAATTGAATGGGCGTAACAACCCCTGGCCCTCCACGGTTTGTTTATATGCGATCCAGTTCACGAAAAAGACTATATGGCGGGCTTCTTCCTCAACCAGGCGATCGAAGATCGTAAATAAGGCTTCGGGAATAAATCCGGCCTGTCGCGCAATGCCAAACAGACCAAAGGCGAAAAAGGAATCAAAACACTCACCATAGCCAAACTTAACAAAAGCAGGTTCCAGATCGGCTGGAAGAGGTTTTTCGGCGCGTTCGGGAACTTCAATCCCGTAATGACGAATCATGTATTCAATCACGCGACCGTGCCGATCTTCTTCTCTAGCCTGCAGGGCGATCGCTTCCCGAATTAAGGGATCGTCTACTGTATCTGCATAAGTCTGGAGCATCACTCCCGCTTTTCGCTCGGTATAGAGGGCTTCATCCCAAAAGGGAATTCCTCGCAGGCGTTCTAGAGCTGTGGCATCCAGTTCCGGCCAGGGCAAATTTTCCGGCTCGTACTGAATATGGCTCTCGATCAAACTTTGACAGAACAGTGCCTTGTGTTCTTCAGATCCAATCTTCATCATTCACTCCCCTTCCGTAAAGACTCGCAGTTTGCGTAATTTCTGCGAAAGCAGCCGTATAAGTACTTAGTGTAAACTACCCTTAACAAAACTATTTGTTTCTGTAATCGTCAGTTGCAAATGGCTGTTAGGTTGCAAGTTAACCAGGTCACTCTAACTTTAGCCGTATAGTTTCAGGTTCCCCAGCATGGAATCCCCTCAACGCAAATCGAATAGAGAACGTTTCAATATCTCCAGGCTGGCTATTCAATACCCCTGGTTCACGCTGGGATTTTGGATAGCCGTCATGGTCGCGGGGCTACTGGCTTTCAGTTCTCTAAAGTATGCTTTATTCCCCGACATTACGTTTCCAGTGGTCGTTGTAAGTGCCTCTGCACCCTTTACCAATGCGGCAGAAACCGAAGCCAAGCTCACGATTCCCATCGAAAAAGGGATGCAGGATCTAGAAGCCAAGCAAGGACTGACGAAGGTGCGGTCTTCTACCTATCCGGGACAAGCGATCGTCAGTTTGGCTTTTGAAGTGGGAACCAAACTGGATCAGTCAGAACAGAATGTTGAGACGGTGTTGAAGCGGGTGAAATTGCCGGAGGGAGCGACCTATGAGGTCAAACCGATTAACCTGAATGAGTCGGCAGTCGTCAGTTATGCCATTTCCAGTTCAACAGAGAAGTTACCTGCGTTAACGGAAACGGCCCGGAGCAAAATTGTTCCCGCGATCGCTCAGGTTCCTGGTGTTTTGAAAGTGAATTTAATCGGGGTTCCGGGGGCTGTGCAGGTGAAGGAAGCCACGACCACGAATGGAGCCAAAGAGACGGTTTTGCGTCCCGGAATTTCTGCGGTGCGCTGGAATGGGCAGGATGTGCTGGCGTTTGAAGTGGTGAAACGCAGTGATGCCAACACGCTGGAAGTGGTGAAGGAGGTTGAAGCCGTTGTTGAGAAATTGCAGAAACAGTTACCTGCGGTTCAACTGACGCTGGCTTCCACGCAGGCGGAGTATATTCACCAGGCCACTCATTCGACGATCGATGCCCTAATTGAGGCGATCGTGCTGTCGGTGATTGTCATGTATCCCTTTCTCCGCAACTGGAGAGCAACGGTGATTTCGGCCCTGGCCATCCCCACATCCCTGTTTGGCACCTTTATTGTGATGGCTATCTTTGGCTTCAACCTGGAAACCATTACGCTGCTGGCCCTGGCTCTGGTGATTGGGATTATCGTGGATGACGCGATCGTTGATGTCGAAAACATCATGCGCCATTTAGAAGACGGCAAACCACCCCGACAGGCGGTAATTGAAGCAACGAATGAGATTGGCTTGACGGTCACAGCGGCAACGTTAACCATCGTTGCAGTCTTTCTGCCTGTGGCTTTGATGGAAGGAGTCGTCGGTCAGTTCTTCCGTCCGTTTGGCATTACCGTATCGGCAGCGGTCTTTGTTTCTCTGCTAGTGGCCCGTACCCTTTCCCCCATGCTGGCTGCCCATTGGTTGCGCTCCACAAAACACTCCAAGATGGAGAAATACTCAGAATTGGAACTACCCGGTGAGGGATTAGTTGAGCCGCTGGCTGCAGATCTCGTGCCTACTAACCAGGAACAATACCGTTACGGGTTGGTGGGCTGGTATCGCAACCTCTTGAAGTGGTCTCTGGAGCATCGCCGGATGGTGATTGCGATCGCCATTCTCAGTTTTGTTGCGGGTCTAGCGTTAATCCCATTTATTCCCACAGGGTTTATTCCCAAGCTCGATCGCGGTGAGTTCAACATCACCTATACCGCTCCCCTGCCCACCCTTTCTAATCCAGCAGCGTTAGCGACAGCCGCTAAACAGGCAGGCCAGACGGGAGTTGATCCAGCTTTAGCCAAGTCTCTGTCTCAAGGGTTACCACCAGGAGTCAACCCTGCTGCCAACGCAGCGGCTAAACTTCCTCTCATCGATCCCCTGAAAGATTCTGTGGCAGTGGCTAAACAGCTAGAAACTTCTGTCAAACAAAATCCGGCTGTAGAAAGTGTCTTTACGACTGTAGGCACCCGGCAACAACCCAATCAGGGAACTCTGTATGTCAAGTTACGCAACGATCGCACTTCCAAGACCGCTGAAGTCCAGGATCAGGTACGAAAAAATCTGCCTGTTATCAAGGGAGTCACCACCAGCGTCGAAGATATTCAATTTGTCGATACAGGGGGCGAAAAACCTTTACAGGTGGTGCTGATGGGGCAGGATCCAATTATCCTGAGTAAGATTGCGAAAGGCATTCAACAGCGTATGACAAAGCTTCCGGGGCTGGCGGATATTACGGTTACAGGAGGCACCAATGAGAAAAATCGCATCACTCAAATTGAGCGAGTAGAGAGTAAACGAGTGGCTTACATCAGTGCCAACTTAGGTAAGGATGTGGCTCTGGGGAAAGCGACTCGTCAGGTAGAGGCGATCGCGAAGGACGAAATCGCCAAGCAAGGAGCCACCCAAACAGTCTCTCTGCTGCGAGGTAGTGATTCTGCCCGTGTGGAAGAAATCTTTGACGACTTCAAGGTAACGCTAGGATTAGCTGTACTGTGCATCATGATTGTCCTGGTGCTGCTGTTTAAAAGCCTGCTGGATCCAGTCGTGGTTGCTATTTCCTTGCCCCTGTCTCTGGTCGGGGCACTCCTGGCTTCCCTATTCACCCGTACCGACTTCGGGATGATCTCCATCATCGGTATTATTCTCCTGTTGGGGTTAACTAATAAGAGCGCCATCCTGTTGGTGGACTACATCAACCAGTTACGGCGTGCCGGAGTCTCCCGAACAGAGGCAATTCTGACGGCTGGCCCAGTGCGCCTGCGTCCCATCCTGATGACGACCGTTGCCACAATTTTGGGGATGGTGCCGATTGCTCTGGGATTGGGGGCAGGTGCTGAGTTGCGATCGCCAATGGCGATCACTATCGTCGGTGGGCTGGTCACTTCTACTCTGCTCAGTCTGATTGTGATCCCCGTAGTCTATGCCGTGTTTGATGATTTGAGGCAGGAAATTAAGTTTAAGCTCAAAAAATTGTTCTAATGCGGTAGTCCCCAGTATTTTGCCCGTTGCTCTAACCAGCCATTGGCCTTTAAGCGGGCGATCGTTTGGTTAATCGCCCCTTGCAAGTCTGCGTACTGCTGGCCTTTTGGCAGCACCACACTCAGTAACTCTGAAGATAGAACGGGAAGGAGCAGGCGGTATTGAGGCGACTCCTGCACCCATCCGGTCAGCACAGTGGCATCGGCGGCAACAGCAGCAACGGTACCCGTCTCGATCGCTGCTCTGGCCGCTTCGTAGGAAGACACACCCACTAGCTTCGTGGCGGGTAACTCTCTGCGAAGCACCTCAACCGTGGTTGATCCATTCAGGACGGCGATCGCTTTTCCTCTTAAATCCGCTACCTGACGAATGGCAGGATCCCTGGTAATCAGAGCGGTGCCTGTGGTGTAGTAGGGCAGGCTAAAGTTGAGAATTCGGAGGCGGGAGGGAGTCAGGGTGATATTGGCGATCGCTACATCCACTTCTCCATGCAGCACTGCCGGAAAGCGATCGGTATTCGTAACGGGACGGAATTCTACCGCATCCGATCGGCCCAGGATGGCTTGTGCCAGCTGTCTGGCCAGATCAATTTCCAATCCCTGAAGCTGGCCTTTCCCATCCCGAAAGCCCAAAGGTCGCAGGTTATCCTTCACGGCTACAACCAAACGCCCCCGCTGTCTGATTGTCTGCAAATCGGCAGCAGACACAAGCAGGGGCGCACAGAGTAATGAGCCAGCGACACCAACGCTAGATAGGGTAGTCACCAGCCACAATAGGCACTTTCCCAAATGCATTGGCGGATGCTAATTTTAGGAGGACTGCTTGGCGGCTTGAGCCAGTTCCATTACTTTGCCAAAGCCAGTGGGATCCAGAATCGCCATTTGCGCCAGCATTTTCCGGTTGATTTGAACATTGGCCTTTTTCAAATTGCCGATCAACTGGCTGTAGCTCATCCCGTGTAAACGAGCGGCGGCATTAATCCGAGTAATCCACAATCGACGAAAATCGCGCTTCCGTTTGCGGCGATCGCGGTAGGCATTCCGCAGCGCCTTCATCACCTGCTGATTGGCTGTCCGAAACAGTTTAGAATGGGAACCCCGAAACCCTTTTGCCAGCTTCAGAATTTTTTTGCGCCGCTTCCGCGCTACATTCCCGCGCTTAACCCGTGCCATGATGACCTAATCCTTAATTTTCAACTCAAAACTTAAAAACTTCTAACTCAGAACTCTCTAGAGGTAAGGGAGCATCAGATGAACGTTGGCCAAATCTCGCTCATTCACCACAACCACTCCAGAAAGACGGCGTTTGCGAGAGGCGCTCTTATGTTCTAGCAGGTGGCTTCTGTAGGTTTGCCGCCGCATAATTTTGCCAGAGCCGCTAGCTCTCAGGCGTTTAGCAGCCGCTTTACGGGTTTTCAACTTCGGCATGGCTCATTCGAAAAATCAACATAGTCTACTATCCTACAACCACTTTCCCTTAAAGCACAACTGCATCATCCGTTTTTTTCAGCAGAAAGATGCACGATTTGAGAATTGTTAAGCTACACTAATAGAATACCTGCGAAAAATTGCGGGACTTCCAGGCTTTAGAAAGTAATTAACTCTTGGAAGGTGGGTCTAGCCCACTTTTTTTGTTTGATTTTCTGATGACTCATCCTCTTATCCCCCAAATTATTGACCTTGCTGTCCCACTGGCAGAATCCCTGGGATTAGAAGTAGTTGGAGCCGTGTTTCAAACAAACCATCGGCCTCCTGTCTTGCGCGTAGATATTCGGAACCTGGAGCGAGATACGGGCTTAGATGACTGTGAGCAAATGAGCCGGGTGCTGGAAGCCAAGTTGGATGAGACGGGAATCATTCCAGATGCTTATGTGTTAGAGGTGTCCAGCCCCGGTATTTCCAGAATGCTCAGCACGGATCGAGAATTCATTTCCTTCAAAGGTTTTACTGTAACGGTGACCACCTCTGAGCCACACGCTGGCCATAAGGAGTGGACGGGGCAACTGGTTGGACGGGATAACGAAGCAGTACATCTGAGCCAGAAAGGGCGAGCGATCGCCATTCCCCGATCGCTCGTTACCCGTGTTCAGCTTACCGAGCGACAACCTTAAAAGCTGATTACCGCTACTAAATTCTTATTGCTGCCACTAAATTCACTGATTAAATTCCCACGCTTAATGGAGAACTCGCTATGTCAATGGTTGCCCTCCCCGGACTTAGAGACATGATTGATAACATCAGTCGTGAGCGCAACTTGCCCAAAACGGCTGTACAGGCAGCCCTGAAAGAAGCCCTCTTAAAAGGTTACGAACGCTATCGCCGTACCCAACGAATGGACAGTGGTAGCTTTGACGAAGAATATTTTGCCAACTTCGAAGTGGAGTTGGATGTGGAAGAAGAAGGCTTCCGTGTCCTGGCCACCAAGACGATTGTTGAGGAGGTTGATAACCCCGATCATCAGATCGCTCTGCAGGAAGTCCAGGAAGTTGCTGCCGAAGCTCAACCTGGAGACACTGTAGTACTGGATGTCACGCCGGATCAGGGAGATTTTGGCCGGATGGCCGCGATTCAAACAAAGCAGGTGCTGTCTCAAAAACTCCGAGATCAGCAACGAAAGCTGATACAGGAAGAATTCCAAGATCTGGAAGGAACGGTGCTGCAGGCCAGGGTGCTGCGGTTTGAGCGGCAGTCCGTAATCATGGCGGTGAGTAGTGGCTTTGGTCAACCTGAAGTGGAAGCGGAACTACCCAAGCGAGAACAATTGCCCAATGATAATTATCGGGCCAACGCGACGTTCAAGGTTTATCTGAAACGAGTATCGGAAGGATCCCACCGTGGCCCTCAGCTACTTGTCTCCAGAGCCGATGCAGGGTTGGTCGTGTACCTATTTGCCAATGAGGTGCCGGAAATTGAGGATGGTATTGTGCGGGTGGTGGCGATCGCTCGTGAAGCTAATCCCCCATCCCGGTCGGTTGGCCCCCGTACCAAAATAGCCGTTGATACCGTGGAACGAGATGTCGATCCAGTAGGAGCCTGTATTGGAGCCAGGGGATCTCGCATCCAGGTGGTGGTGAACGAACTGCGGGGAGAAAAAATTGACGTGATCCGCTGGTCACCTGATCCCGCCACTTACATTGCCAATGCGCTGAGTCCGGCACGGGTCGATGAGGTACGGTTAGTTGATCCCGAAGGTCGTCAGGCTCATGTTCTGGTTGCGGAGGATCAACTCAGTCTGGCGATCGGCAAGGAAGGCCAAAACGTTCGTCTGGCAGCCCGTCTGACCAACTGGAAGATTGATATCAAGGACATCGCTAAATACGATGCGGAAGCGGAAGACCGGAAAATTACTGCTATGATTGCCGCCAAACAACCCACTGTAGAGGAATTTGAAGACGAGGAGGAATTGCCGGATGAAGAGGAACTAAAGCCGTCTCAGGAGCTTGCAGCGGAAGTACCACCGGCAGAGGAATACTTTGATTCCGAAGTGGAAGCGGAGTTAGAGCCAGCAGAAGTCGGTGAGTTCGCCAAAGGAGAGTAATCTCTTGAGTTTATGGAACCCAATTACCGCCGTTGTATTGCTTGCCGCAAGATCGCTCATAAACGAGAGTTTTGGCGGATTGTTCGGGTTTATCCCTCGCAACAGGTTCAGATAAATCAGGGGAGCGGTCGCTCTGCCTATATCTGTCCTCAGGAGGATTGTCTCAAAATCGCTCAGAAGAAAAATCGTCTAGGGCGATCGCTCAAATGCGCTGTACCCGATTCAATTTATAAAGAACTGTGGGAACGTCTGCAAAGTCGTACATCTGACTCCGAGAACCAGCATTTTGCTAAGTATGTGTCGCTAAGTATGTGTCGCAACAGCCCCAGCTTTTAAAATTTGTGCAAAATTAGAGAATGGTGGTTTGCAAAGGAGTATAGAGTTAATAGGTTGCTGGATCAAATCAGCAATCTTCTTAATAAATTTGCCATCACGGATCGGACTGGCAAGTCAGGTTCTAGAATTAAGAGGTCGGATTTGATTGAATGTCCCTGATGTCAATTTAGTCAAAACGGTGGGCAACTATGTAAAACCTGGATAGACGCGAAGAGGAAAGGACTGGATGAATAGTGGCAAAGTTAGAATTTACGAGTTATCGCGAGAATTGAATTTGGATAATAAAGATCTTTTGGCCATCTGTGAACAACTAAATATTTCAGTAAAAAGCCACAGCAGCACAATTACAGATTCTGAAGCTGAGCGGATTCGGGCCACTGCTGAGAAATATACCGCCAGTCCTTCTACCAAGCCAGTTCCCCCTCGTCAAGGAAGCCACCAAGCCCATGGTGATGCCAAAGGAAGGGTGACGGCTCCTGTTCAGAAAAAGCAACAGATTGTGGCGATTAAATCCGTGCCCCGTCAACCTGCAGAACCGCCAACACCACCTAACAGTTACACAGCTTCTCAAGCCAGTGTTAAACCTGCGGTTCAACCGCCTCAACCCAAGCCAACGGCTCCAGTTCGCCCTCCAACGCGACCCGTGGTAGAGGTAGAAAAAGTTGAACCTACTGAATCTGAGGTGGCAGTACCGCCAGAGACTCCAGCTGCAGCTCCGGTCGCTCCCGTTTCCCAGGAGCCCTCCGTCCAGAGTGAACCATTAGAAGCAGAACCTGCGATCGCTGCTGCGGCTCCAGTAGAAGTTGAGAATCCGCCAGAGTTAAATACTCCCCCTCAACGGGTAGCAGCAGTGGCTCCCAGCAAACCTCATCTCTCAAATCGGCCAATCTTGAAGCGTTCCAGAGGTGAGCAGGCAGGCCAAGAAACTAACACTCCAGGATCTTCGGGAGGTGATGGCAGATCCGGCTCCAAGAGCAGTGCTCCGACATCACCTAAACCTCCAGTTAAGCCTGCTGTTTCTCCGGCAAAACCTGCTTCCGGCACAAAGCAACCTGGTAGTAAACCAGGCGATAAACCTGTTCCTGCGCGTCCCCAACAAACTATTGTGGAACTTCGCCGTCCTAAACCCGTCCGTTCTGACGCATTAGAGGTTGCGGCAACAGACGTGAAGGGATCAGAGCTAGAGCCGCTGACTGCCGAATTAAGGACACGTCCCAGACAAAAGCCAACGCCGATTTCAGGTGGGGAAGTTGTTAAGGAAGACCAATTATTGCAGCCTCGACCTACCCTGCCTCGCACCACCAAAAAAGGTAAGGATTGGGATGAGGAGGAAGAAGTCCGCGAGTTTGCCAGCAAGGCCGCCAAGGTCGGCGCAAAGGGTAAACGTCGTGCTCAACCCGATCTGGAGGATGAGGATGTCGATCTGGATGTGCTGCTGGGTGAGGAAGAAGACGAGGATATCGAGGCTCCGGTTCAAGTAAGCCTGTCTCTGGTTCGTCCTGCGAAACCCAAAGCAACTCGCCAAGGACCAACAAAGACTTCTGCAGCAACTCCGGCCGCTCAACGGACAAAACGTTCTACCAGCCGTGATCGCCGCGATCGTCGGGAGCAGGAAGTCAAGCTTGAGAAGCCTGAAAAGATTACTCTTACAGGCAGTCTGACCGTACAAGAACTGGCCGCCATGATGGTGGTTCCTGACACAGAGATCATCAGAACTCTTTTCATGAAGGGGATCATGGCCACCGTTACCCAAACCTTGGATATTGAGACTGCGACGATGGTGGCTCAAGAGCTAGGGGTGGAAGTGGAAACGGGTGAGAAAGAATCTCAAGCCCGTAAGCTGACTGAAATGCTGGATGTGGCTGACCTGGAAAACCTGCAGCGCCGTCCGCCCGTTGTCACCATCATGGGGCACGTTGACCATGGTAAGACCTCCTTACTGGATGCTATCCGTAAGACCAAAGTGGCTCAGGGCGAAGCGGGAGGGATTACCCAACACATTGGAGCCTACCACGTTGATGTGGAGCACAATGGCGAAATGCAACAGGTCGTCTTTCTGGATACTCCTGGCCACGAAGCCTTTACAGCGATGCGGGCACGCGGGGCACGAGTTACAGACATTGCCATTCTGGTAGTAGCAGCCGATGATGGGGTACAACCCCAAACCATAGAAGCGATCAGTCATGCGAAGGCGGCAGGAGTGCCGATCGTGGTTGCCATTAACAAGATTGACAAGGAAGGCGCTCAACCCGATCGGGTCAAGCAAGAACTCACTGAGTTTGGCCTTGTTCCTGAAGAGTGGGGCGGCGATACGATTATGGTTCCCGTCAGTGCGATGACTGGTGAAAATCTGGATACCCTGCTGGAAATGATCCTACTGGTATCCGAAGTAGAGGAACTGTCGGCCAATCCCGATCGCCCAGCCCGAGGCACGGTGATTGAAGCCCATCTGGACAAGGCAAAAGGCCCGGTGGCGACCCTGCTGGTGCAAAACGGCACCTTGCATGTGGGTGATGTACTGGTGGCTGGCTCGGTCTTCGGTAAAGTGCGGGCAATGGTGGACGATCGGAGCCAGCGCGTGAAGGAAGCCAGCCCATCCTTTGCCGTCGAGGTTCTGGGTCTGGCCGATGTGCCTGCCGCTGGGGACGAGTTTGCTGTCTTTGAAGACGAAAAAGAAGCCCGCTCCGTATCCTCGACCCGAACTGATGAGCAACGGCAATCCCGTCTGCTGGCCGCGATGTCTTCCCGCCGAGTCAGCCTGAATAC
The DNA here is from genome assembly GCF_052746595.1 of Leptodesmis sp. Lineage (NCBI taxonomy): Bacteria > Bacillati > Cyanobacteriota > Cyanophyceae > Leptolyngbyales > Leptolyngbyaceae > Leptodesmis > Leptodesmis sp. Next base: position 21,168 of record NZ_JBRAGO010000052.1, on the reverse strand, counting down.
CCTCTCTGCTCGTGCTCAGGAAGGGGAATTGAAGGAACTGAACTTGGTGTTGAAAGCAGACGTACAAGGGTCTGTGGAAGCGATTCTGGGTGCTTTCAAACAGTTGCCCCAAAATGAAGTTCAGGTTCGGGTGTTGTATGCGGCTCCGGGGGAAATTACCGAAACCGACGTGGATTTGGCTGCGGCCAGTTCTGCAGTGATCATTGGCTTCAACACTACCCTGGCTCCTGGTGCCCGTCAGGCAGCCGATCGACTGGGCGTGGATATCCGCGACTACAACATCATCTACAAACTGCTGGATGATATCCAGGCAGCCATGGAAGGTCTGCTAGAACCGGAACTGGTCGAAGAACCCTTAGGTCAGGCAGAGGTGCGAGCTGTCTTCCCAGTCGGTCGGGGCCAGGTGGCTGGATGCTACATCCTCTCCGGCAAGGTGATTCGGAACTGCAAGATCCGGGTACGTCGCGGTGGCGAAGTGGTCTACGAAGGCAACCTGGATTCCTTGAAGCGGATGAAGGAGGATGCACGGGAAGTGAATGCTGGCTATGAGTGCGGTATCGGTGTAGATGATTTCAACAGTTGGGAAATTGGCGATACCATCGAAGCCTATCGGATGATATCGAAGCGACGCACACTTTCAAAATAGGCCGTCGAACGTTAATAGACCCACTCCAGTTGAGGGTGAATCGGCATGATTCCTCTCTCCTTGCTGGGGTGGGTCTTCATTTGAGCGCTAACTCTTACCCGATTCAGGGTTGAGGCGAGTCGGGATAGTAATGACAAATTCTGTACCTTTACCCAGGGTTGAGTAACATTCCAACCTTCCCTGGTGCTTCTCAACAATGATTTGGTGGCTAATGGACATCCCCAATCCTGTGCCTTGACCAATGGGTTTAGTGGTGAAGAACGGCTCAAAAAGCTGTTTTCTGACCTTCTCTGGCATTCCTAACCCGTTGTCGCTGATGCGAATGATAATCTGACCGTCTGCAGCCTGAGTGCGAATTGTAATGGTTGCAGGTAGACAATCGGCAATTTGGGAGGCTAATAGTTCATCAGTTTGCCCTTTTGGCATAGGTTTTCGGTTTCTGGCTTCTTCGATCGCATCAATGGCATTCGTTAAAATATTCATAAACACCTGATTAAGCTGCCCTGCGTAGCATTCCACTCGAGGAAGTTGCCTGTAATCCTTGACAACTACAATGCCTGGATTACTACCATTGGCTTTCAAACGACTTTGCAGAATTAACAGGGTGCTATCAATGCCATCATGAATATCAACCGATTTAATTTCTGCCTCATCCAACCGTGAGAAGATCCGCAGCGATTTAATAATGTCTCGAATCCGCTCTACGCCAACCCTCATGGAGGCGAGTGTTTTGGGTAAGTCGGCAAGTACAAATTCCAGATCAATTTGTTCCAGGACTGCGTTTAGCGCAGGGGTAGAATGAGGATATTGTTGTTGATAGACTTCCAGTAATTGCAGCAATTGCTGCACATACTCTGTAGCGTAGGTCAGATTACCGTAGATAAAGTTCACTGGGTTGTTAATTTCGTGCGCTACACCCGCCACCAGTTGCCCTAAACCTGACATCTTCTCACTTTGTATCAACTGCATTTGGGCTTGCCGTAGTTCGATTAATGTTTGTTCCAGGTGCCGAGCCTGATTCCTAAATTGCTCCTCAGATTGCTGTAGAGCGGTTTCTATCTGTTCCCGCTCCAGAATTTCATTCTGCAACTGTTCCACTACAGAGAATAATTCTTGATTGGTTTGAGTGACTTGTTGAAAAGCATCACTCACTTCCCACTGGGTTTTTTTCCAGAGTCTCCAACATCTGATTGATACTCTGCGTCAGATCTGCTGTTTCATCCTGACCTGATACAGATAATCGCAGTGATAAGTCACGCTTCGCCTGAATCTGGTTAACCCCTTAACTCAGGCGAGTTAAGCAGGCCAGAACAAACCGCTCTAGCAAAAGAATGCTGACTCCACCAAACAGGAGTCCGAGCAAGACGATCGCACCCATCAGATACTGCTGACTGCGATGCCCCTGTTGATAAATTTCTCTGGGTAATTCAGCTCGCAAAATCAGAGCAGGTTGGTTATGGAGATCTGTGAGCAGCAGGTAGCCAACCAGAGAAGTTTTGTTGAGTGGGTAAACCAGCATGGGATTGTGGGGAGCAGTGCCTGGCGAGCCTGCTGGTAGTCTGCTGGTAGAAATTTCTGATTGAGTGGCTGAATCGCAATTGGAAAGCGAGTCAGCTTGGACAGGTTTTCACCGGTATCTGCATTGATATAGCGTCCAAAGATGACCACTCCTCGCGGTGGCCCTTGACGTGCAGAAGTCAGAATAGATTGGCAGGTGATCAATATAGGACCTTCCTTTAGCAGGAGAATAGCAGTCAAAGGCCCTTTGGTCATGAGCCTGTTTAAGGATAATTGACTGGACTTGAAATTGGTCGGTAATCCTGCGGGTAAGGGCTTTATTTGCTTGGTTTTGAGATCAAATCCTGTACCGTAGACAGCTTGTCCAGCAGAATTGGATAAATAGAACCAAGTTAACCTTTAAAATCGTAAACCGCTCTGCAACTAAGTTGGATTTAA
>NZ_JBRAGO010000052.1:0-18466 GCF_052746595.1 Leptodesmis sp. | reverse complement strand
TAAGTTGGATTTAATGTAGGCCTCATTTTTGTCCTGAATAAACGTGTAGGTATCGTCCCAGGCTGACCAGTCGCCATAGCGAGATGTGAAGGCTTCCTACTCCTTGACAAGGACGTTTAGCACGCCTTGCAGCGATTGACGGGCGCTTTGCTCTTCAGCTTTCTGTAAGCTGCCCAGTAGAATTATTGAAGAAGCCAAATACACCACACTGGTTAAACCAGCTAGGATGAAACAAAAGGTCAGAATTATCTTCTCTCGTAAAGTTAATTGCTTCGGCGGAAGGGCTTTTATAAACATTTCATTAATGACCTGTGATAGTTGAAGCAGCAGTCAATGTAAAAAGCTCACCCGGGGAACAGGCATATTTGAGAGTGGGCACCTTTGATCAGATGCCTACCATGCTGATGGAAGAACACGATTAGTCTTCCCAGAGAGATGAAAGGGCTAACCACTGGACTCTCGGTCCTCCTTACGCTGTGAAAAAGGGGTCGCTACAATAGGTCTTATTCTTTACTGTGGCGATCGCTTTGGCTGACACATCTTCTACACCCAAACCCGTCTTTATTCTGGTGGATGGTCACTCTCTGGCTTTCCGCTCCTATTTTGCGTTTGCAAAAGGGCGAGACGGGGGCTTGAGAACCAAAACGGGCATTCCTACCAGCGTTTCCTATGGCTTCCTGAAAGTCTTACTGGAGGTGATGGAGTCAGAAAAACCTCAGTATATGGCGATCGCCTTTGATGTTGGGGAGAAAACCTTTCGGCACGACCACGATGCTAGTTACAAGGAAGGCAGGCCAGAAGCTCCTGAAGATTTTTTACCCGACCTGATGAATTTACAGGAACTGCTGGCCGCTCTCAATTTGCCCGTCTTCACCGCTCCCGGATATGAAGCAGATGACATTATTGGAACGTTGGCCAAGCGAGCCAGGGAATCAGGCTTCCGAGTGAAAGTTTTAAGTGGCGATCGAGATCTGTTTCAACTGGTGGATCCGGAGGGCAGCACAACCGTTCTGTACCTGAGTACCACCTACGGCAAAGGCGCACCCCCACCCAAGGAATTTGGTGTTCAACAGGTCAAGGAAAAGCTGGGGATCGCGCCCTCTCAGGTAGTGGACTTTAAAGCCTTGTGTGGTGACTCTTCTGACAATATTCCAGGTGTGCGGGGGATTGGGGAAAAAACGGCGGTGCAATTGCTGACGGAATACGGGTCGTTAGACCAAATCTATGCCTCGCTAGACTCGATGAAAGGCGCATTAAAGAAAAAGTTGGAAGAGGGACGGGACGATGCCCTGCGATCGCAGTACTTAGCACAAATTCATCTGGATGTGCCGCTGGATGTGTCGTTGGCATCTTGTAAGCTGCAGGGCTTTGATGATGCCGCTGCCCTGCCGTTGCTGGAAAAGCTGGAGTTTCGCTCCTTTCTCAACAAGATTCAAAACTTACATCGGTGGTTCAGTGGCCAGGAAGCAAAGCCCGAAGATGCCGAACAGCCTCAGGTAGCCGCGACGGTGATCGCGCAAACGCAAGCCAACCAACAAGGTGATGATGTCTGGTTTTTCACTGCCGCAGATACGGAAGCCGCCAGTCCTGCCCAGAAGATCGTCCTCCATCCTCGCATCATTGACACGCCGGAGAAATTGCAGGAGTTGGTCGTCCTGCTGAAACAGCGAAATCAACCAGATACCCTGACCAGTTGGGATACGGAAACAACCGCTCTGGAACCCAGAGATGCCGAATTAGTAGGAATTGGATGCTGTTGGGGCGATGGTCTGTCTGATATGGCCTATATTCCGCTGGGACATCACACAGGGCAGAATCTGGATAAGGCTCTGGCACTGGAGGCTCTGCGCTCGATTCTGGAAGATCCTGCCTATCCAAAAGCGCTGCAGAACGCCAAGTTCGATCGCCTTGCCCTGAGACAACACGGCATCCACTTGGCAGGCGTTGTGTTTGACACCATGTTAGCCAGCTATGTGCTGAATCCGGAAGAGAGCCACAATCTGTCTGACTTAACCCGTCACTATCTGGGAATCTTCACTCAGAGCTACACTCAATTAGTCCCCAAAGGCAAGACTATTGCGGATGTGTCCATTCCAGCCGTAGCAGATTATTGTGGCATGGATGCCTATACAGTGTTTCGACTGGTGCCCTTACTGCGTGCCCGATTGGCAGAAGTTCCCGCCCTCGATCGCCTGTTGCTGGAAATTGAGCAACCCCTGGAACCCGTACTGGCCGAGATGGAATGGCAGGGAGTGCGGATCGACCAGGACTACTTACGGGAATTTTCCAAACAACTGGAGCGAGATCTGGCCGAGATTGAGAAGCGAGCCTACGAAGCAGCGGGACAAACCTTCAGCCTGGGATCGCCCAAACAGTTGAGCGATTTACTGTTTAATACCCTGGGATTGGACAGACGCAAATCTCGCAAGATTAAAACAGGTTACTCCACCGATGCTGCAACGCTGGAGAAACTTCAAGATGATCATCCGGTGGTGGCGGCGATCGTCGAATATCGTACCCTGACGAAACTAAAATCCACCTACGTCGATGCCCTGCCCGCTCTGGTAAGACCGGACACAGGACGGGTTCACACAGATTTCAACCAGGCGGTTACGGCGACGGGACGGCTGTCGTCCTCCGATCCTAATCTGCAAAATATCCCCATCCGCACAGCCTTCAGTCGCCAGATTCGTAAAGCCTTCATTCCCGAACCGGGTTGGCGCATGGTGTCAGCCGACTACTCCCAAATTGAACTGCGGATTCTCGCCCACCTGAGCCAGGAACCCGTATTGCTGGAAACGTATCGGAAGCGGGAAGATGTTCATACCCTGACCGCCCAATTACTCTTTGAAAAGGAAGAGATTACGCCAGAAGAACGCCGATTAGGAAAGGTGATTAACTTTGGCGTGATCTACGGCATGGGCGCTCAACGCTTTGCCCGTGAAGCCGGAGTTGATCGCAAACTGGCCCAAACTTTCATCGATCGCTTTAACGAACGCTACTCCAATGTATTCAAGTATCTGCAACAGATGCAACAGGAAGCGATCGCCAAAGGCTATGTAGAAACCATTCTCGGTCGCCGTCGCTACTTTAAATTCAACAGTGATAATTTGCGAAAGTTGCGCGGCCTGCCTCCTGAAGAAATTCAGTTAGATAAAATCAAACTTCGAGATCAGTACGACGCACAACTTTTACGCGCTGCTGCGAATGCTCCGATTCAAGGTTCCAGTGCTGATATCATCAAAATTGCGATGGTGAAGCTACATGAGTTACTTAAGGATCATCAAGCCCATTTGCTGTTGCAAGTTCATGATGAGCTCATTTTTGAAATGCTTCTCGCCGAATGGGAAACTTTACAAGCCAGGATTCAAGCAATTATGGAATCTGCTGTCCAGCTTTCAGTCCCTCTAGTGGTTGAAATTCGTGCTGGTGATAACTGGATGGAGGCAAAATAGGCACGACTGCTGGTGGCCACCAAAACAGCGTCTTGCATCGTCAGGAATAGGGTGGCGATTGCCAAGATAAAGCCGAGGCGGGACAGGGCCATGGCAGTATGAAACCCAACTCCCACAAGTGAGCGATCGCCCTGAATTCCTGATTGTGTCTTACGTCTTGTGTCATTCCCTGCCCTACAATTGACCAATGACAAATGACGAATGACACTCAAAATACCGATGCCCACTGCCTCATCCGATTCCACTGTAACCTCAACCACCTCTGCTGCTGCCATTTCCCAAATTTACCACCAACCCTTTGCCGATCTGCTGTTCGAAGCCCAGCGAATTCACCGGGAACACCACAATCCCTATGCAGTGCAGCTGTGTACGCTCTGCAATATCAAGACAGGAGCCTGTCCAGAAGATTGTGCGTACTGCTCTCAAAGTGTGCATAACGACACGAATCTCAAGCCAGAACCATTGCTGGATCTGGATGAAGTGGTGGCCCAGGCAAAGGCCGCGAAAGCCAATGGCTCAACTCGCTTCTGTATGGGGGCAGCATGGCGAGAAATCAAGGATGGTCCACAGTTCGATCGCGTTTTAGAGATGGTACGCCAGGTGGCCGCATTAGATATGGAAGTCTGCTGCACCTTAGGAATGCTAAATGCAGATCAGGCGCAACGGTTGAAGGCAGCAGGGTTGACAGCGTACAACCACAATCTGGATACATCCCCGAATTACTACGGGCAGATTATTACCACACGCACCTATCGCGATCGTCTGGAAACCATCCGAACAGTGAGTGCGGCGGGCATCTCGGTTTGCTGTGGTGGTATTCTGGGCCTGGGTGAATCGTTGCAGGATCGGTTGGATCTGCTGGCGGCATTAGCGGAGTTAGATCCAGCCCCAGAATCAATTCCAATTAACTGCCTGGTTCCGGTTCCGGGTACGCCGTTGCAAGATGTTCCTCCTCTTGATCCGATCGACCTGGTACGGATGATTGCCACGACTCGTATTCTGTTTCCCCAGGCGATAGTGCGTTTGTCTGCTGGCCGCTTGACAATGAGTGATGAACTGCAAGCCCTATGTTTTCTGGCGGGAGCCAACTCGATTTTTACTGGCCCCAAATTGCTGACGACCCCAAATCCCGATAGTAATCAGGATCAGCGGTTGTTAAGCCGGTTGGGTATGGTGGCCAAGGAACTTTAAGGGAAGGGAATCGGCTACAATTGGGTGCCGCAAGGACAATTGCTAAGAATAGTGCAGAGGAGGAAGAAATGGCGGTACAGGAACAGGCTCCGGCGGATGGACTAAAACAATTTTCCGTGCTGGGGGTTCCGGTGCATCTGGCTGAGAACTATTCCAGTTGGTTGCTGTCCCGTGCTCAACAAAAGCAGGGCTGTCACGTCGTCACCTTGAATGCGGAAATGACAATGCAGGCAGAACAGGATCCTCGCCTTGCTCAGGTGATTCATCAGGCAGAACTGGTAATTCCTGACGGTGCTGGAATTGTGTTTTACCTCAAGCTCTACGGCAAACACATTGAACGGCGACCAGGAATTGAGTTGGCCGAATCCCTCCTGCAAGCCTTTGGTCAGTCTCCTGCGCTGGGTTCGGTGTTTTTCTTTGGGGGAGCGCCAGGAGTCGCAGAACAGGCGGCAGCTATCTGGAAAGTGCGATCGCCCCAATTGACGATCGCAGGTATCCAACATGGCTACCTCGCCCCCGATGACCAGCCCCAGCTTGAGCGTTTGCTCAAGGAACTGCAGCCCACCCTGATCCTGGTCGGCTTGGGAGTGCCCCGTCAGGAGTTCTGGATTGCTGAACATCGCCACCTCTGTCCCCAGGCTATCTGGATTGGAGTCGGGGGTAGTTTTGATATCTGGGCGGGCACCAAAGTTCGTGCTCCCGAATTCTTCCGTAAGAACCATCTGGAATGGTTGTACCGTCTCTACCAGGAACCCTGGCGTTGGCGACGGATGCTGGCTTTACCCAAGTTTGCACTCAAAGCCGTCCTGTATCGTCTGAAAGCATTACAGTAGAAGGGGTATTCGTTATAGATTGTGGCAATGAGTTCAGCAACACCGTCCCGATCTCCGTCCACATCACGATCGCTGCAATCCCTACCCGCTAAAATCTTTCATTGGGTAAATGTCGTCAGCCTCACGATTATGCTGATGAGTGGCCTGCAAATTTACAATGCCAATCCCGTCTTTGGGGGACGCGAAGGCTGGCACTTTCCGCCCTTTTTGCTCTTAGGGGGTTGGTTGGCCGGAGGACGGCACTGGCATTTTGCCGCGATGGGCATCTTCTCCCTGAATCTGCTCTGGTACGGCCTTTATATTCTGGCTACCCGCCGCTGGCGACATCGCTTTGTTGGCAGTAACGACCTGAGAGCCTTGCAAATCGGCAAGAATCCCAAGCGCAAGATTTACGCCTGGCACCGGATTGCTTACACCGCCATTATCCCGATCCTGTTGCTGGCCATCTTTACAGGCATCGGGATGTACAAACCGGCCCAGTTTCCCTGGATTGTAGACTGCTTCGGCGACTGGTTTGCTCTACGAGTCGTCCACTTTGCCACCGTCCCGCTGGTGTTCCTGTTTGCGATCGTCCATTCCCTCCTGGCTCTGAAAGCAGGCGGCGAACGGTTGGTGAATTCAATGTTCTGGGATGAAATGCTGTGAGGTTCTCCATGTCTCTTCCCCCCAATTCTGCCAATCCTCTTTCTCGGCGTAATCTCCTGCGGCTGGCAGGTTATTCTGCAGGGGGGATGTTGCTAACAGGGGCATCCTTGACGCTACTGGAAAATCTGGCTGGTCGAGCGACGGAGCCATTGAATCAAAAGTTAGAGGAACTGCTGTTTCAGTCGCAAACGCCCGTGCCGGAATTTCCCGTGAGCGAGATCGAGCCAGAAAAGCTGATTGTTAATACTTACGGCTTTACGCCTGAAATTGATCTCATCTCATTTCGACTAGCAGTTGATGGTGAAGTCAGCAATCCTTTAGCACTTGATCTGGCAACCATTCAGCAAATGTCGAGAAAGTCGATGGTGATTCGCCATGTCTGTGTGGAGGGCTGGGCAGCGATCGTTCAATGGGCGGGAGTGCCCTTGCGGGATCTGATTCGACTGGCGCAACCGAAACCGGGCGTGCGGTATGCTTATTTCTTTTCTGCAGATGGCTATTATGAAAGCTGGGATTTAGCATCCTGTTTGCATCCTCAGACAGTGCTGGCCTATGAAAAAAATGGTGCGCCCCTGCCGATCGAAAATGGTGCTCCTTTACGGCTGGCCTCGCCCATTAAGTTGGGCTACAAGCTGAGTAAATGGATAACGCGAGTGACCCTGGTGAGCCAGTTGCGATCGCGCCGGGGCTACTGGGAAGACCAGAGCTATGAATGGTTTGCCGGACTGTAATTGCAGATAGCGTTAAGGTTGGGGGCTTAAAACCAAGTCCCACTCTTTAACTTTAGGTTTCCACACCGGAGCAGAGGTTGTTCCCACCACATACGGCCCCCAATACTGTCGAGAACCATCCTGGGCAAAGGCAACCAGAATATCACCAGGCTTCAACTTGAGATTGCGTTTAGGTAAAGACACAACCAGCCCCTTTTCGCGGCCTTCCCCTGGATCAAAGTCCCAATGGGCAGGAGGCTCATAGAGTGCCTGTGCCTCTGCACCCGTGCCACTTTTGCCCGATTTTTTGATCAATAAAGCCACTCGGATCACCTGTTCAGTTTGATTACTGATCCGTAACAATCCCTGTTGCCCCACGATCGTCATTGATTGAGCCGAATCGGCACTATCCTGAGCGATCGCAGGCGCAGGCGAAACCAGGGGCGCAGATGGCTTGGCCAGTAGATGCTTACCCTCCAATTCTGAAGTAGCTACTGTTGGTGCAGTCGCATCTAGTTTCATTCTTTCCTGGCCTAAATGACTGATACTCAATCCAGCCCCTGCCATCGCAATGGCTACCAATACTCCCCACCCCACTACAAACCGTCCTCCAAGTTTCCGTTCCTCGAGCGATCGTCCTCTCATGGCGTTACCTGCCAACCCTGTACTACAGTAATAGCAACTTTCTACCCTCTGCAACGCTGATTTATCGATCCCCAAATGATTTGTAATGGTTTAGTAGGATTCAACGATCCCTAATCCCCAATTTCCCATCCTCATCCCCAACCCATGCAAAACACCCGCCTGAGTACCCTCTTTGATACCATCACCGACCGTTTAGGCGGTTGGCTCCGCAATCCCTGGCGGCGGCTCTCCGTACTGATTATTAGTCTGCTGTTTGGCAATTTTTTGGGCACTGCAGTTTCCACCGTCTCTGGTCAGCAAGCCGATCTAGATATTCTGGTCGCTGCGATTCTGGTAGCACTGACTGAGTTAATCAACCGCTTTGCCTATGGTGGTCGCCCCGAAACTCGACGATCGCTCCCCGTCCAACTGCTGAACGGCTTAAAATTGGGACTGACTTACAGTCTATTTGTCGAAGCCTTTAAATTGGGATCATGAGTCACTGAAAATTCTTGACTCTTAACTCTCCGCTCTTAACTCTTTAACTCCCCATTCCCTTCCCTACCCCCCCTATGCAACTCCTGCAATCCCAAACCCAATCCACTGATGTATCTGCTAAGTTGGCGGCCCTGCGATCGCTCCTTGTGGCCCAAAACGTCGATGCCTATCTGATTCCTTCAGCGGATGAGCATTTGAATGAATATTTGCCGGAAGCAAAACAACGTCGCAAGTGGATCAGCGGCTTTACCGGATCCGCAGGAGACTTTCTGGTGGGGCAGGAGCAGTGCTGGTTATTTGCTGATTCCCGGTACTACGAACAGGCAGAACTGGAAACGGATGCGTCCTTAATTCAAGTCTCAAAAGTTGGTCTAGACGATCACAAAACCCTGGAAGAGACATTAGAATCACTGGGACGAGAGGCCGTTGCAGCCGGAAAAACCTTGCGATTGGGGTATGATCCCTTCACGCTGTCAATTCACCAGTTTCGCGAGTTGCAAAAGCGGCTAGAGCCGTGTGGAGTAGTGCTGGTTGCTATTGCCGATAACCTGGTTGATCAGGTGCGGGGACAACAGCCCTGGGCCGATACTGAACCTGCAGTGGACTATGCCAGTTCTAAACTGTTTTATTTGTCGGACACTGTCACAGGAGAATCAGTTGACAAGAAGCTGGAGCGTCTGCGGGAAAAGTTGAAGAATTCTGGCACAGATATTCTGCCGATTACCAAACTGGATCAAATTGCCTGGTTATTTAATCTGCGAGGTTGGGATGTTCCCTATAATCCGGTATTCATTGCTTACGCGATCGTCACTGCCCAAAAAGCATTTCTGTTCACCAATCTGAACCGAATCGATATCAATATATATCAGGCACTGGAACCTTATGTCACCCTGTTGCCCTATGCTCAATATGCGAGCACCCTCAAATCCTTGCTAACACCTTCCAGTTGGGTTCTGATTGACCCCAAACGCACCACAATGGGTACTTGCCAGTTGCTCAAAAATAGTGCAGGCAGGCTGCTGTGTAAGATTTTGGAAACGGCAAACCCGATCGAGAGCATGAAAGCTCGCAAGAATGCCACCGAAATTGAGCAGATGCAGCAGGCCAATTTGCAAGCTAGTCGTGCCAAGACTCGTACCATTTACTGGATGATGCAGCAACTGGCCGCCGGTCAGTCTCTCACGGAGGCAGAGGTCGCCGCCACGGTAGAACGCAACTACGCAGAAGAAGCCGACTTTCAGGGATTGAGTTTTAATACGATCGCCGGATCGGGCGCGAATAGCTCGATCGTCCATTACGGTACTCCCAATCCAGAGAAAGTCTTGCAACCAGGGGAATTATTACTACTGGATTCCGGCGCTCAGTATGCTTCTGGTACGACGGATGATACGCGCACGATCGTCATTGGCGATCCCACGCCGGAGCAAATCAAGCGTTACACAGAGGTGTTGAAAGCACACATCAACTGCGCCATGCAAAAGTTCCCGAAAGGAACCACAGGTGCGCAACTAGATGGCATCACGCGATCAACCCTCTGGTACGCTGGATTAGACTATGGTCATGGCACCGGACATGGAGTAGGAGCCTTTTTGAATGTTCACGAAGGGCCAAACGGCATCAGTAAGCGAGTCAGTGAGCCACTGGAACCGGGTATGGTCACCAGTATTGAACCGGGCTATTATAAACCGGGCTGGGGTGGCATCCGCATTGAAAATCTGTATGTCGTCAAAGAACTGCCCAAAGCTGACAATTCATCAGACAATGAAGATGCCCTTACCTGGTACGGCTTTGAGTCTCTCACCTACATTCCTTTTGATAAACGATTGATTGATTGCGATTGCCTCAATGCCCGTCAGCGTCAATGGTTAGAGACTTACTATCAAACTGTTCTCGACAAACTCACCCCATTGCTGAATGATGCTGAAGCTGCATGGCTACATCAGATCTGTAGCCTTTAATCCCTGCTGTCACAGTTTGATTCTCTTACCATGCTCTCTCAGAAGGAATTATAGCTAAACTAATAAGGCCGAATTTTCAGTTAGGGTTAATGCAGGGCGCGATCGCTCCCAATGAGATCACGTAAGCTCTGCAAGAGATCTTCCAGGGTGTAGGGTTTGAGTAAAAAAACATTGGCTCCGGCAGCTAAAATTGTTTCTCGGTTAGTAGATAAGCCGCTAATCGCGATGATTTTCACCTGGGGATTGATCTTTTGCAAAATACGAACCGTTGTAACTCCATCCATATTCGGCATCATCACATCAATCAACACAACTTTAACTTCATCTTGATATTTTGTGTATAGAGCCGTTGCTTCAATTCCATCACTGGCAACTAGCGTTGTGTATTGATGATGTTCTAACAGGGATTGATTAGCTCGTTGCACAGCCATATCATCATCTACAATTAACACCAGTTCTCCATGCCCACCCAGCAATTCCTCTGACTGTACCAGTTCTTCCGTTGCGCCCTCAATGGCCGGTAAATACACCTTAAACTGGCTACCCTGCCCAACTTCACTCGATACCTGTACAAATCCTCCATAATCTTTGACAATACCCAGAACGGTTGACAGACCTAAACCTGTTCCTTTGCCCGGTTCTTTAGTCGTGAAGAAAGGTTCAAAGATGCGATCGCGCAATTCCGCCGGAATTCCGATTCCAGTATCAGCAATAGTGATTAATACATAGTTGCCAACCTGAGCATGCAGATTCATTTGAGCAAAGACGGCATCCACAAAGTAATTCTCCACAGACAGCGTCAGCGTACCGCCGTTGGGCATGGCATCACGGGCATTAACGCAGAGATTCATCAACACCTGATAAAGATGAGTTGGGTCTGCAGAAACTAATCCGCAAAACGGGTTTGGAATATTGTCACGCACCGTGATCGTCTTGGGAAAGGTTTGCTGAACAACTTGAATCACTTCCAGTAACAAAGGAGCAACTTGCAAGGGCACCCGCTTTTCCCCTGTACTGCGTGTAAAGGTGAGGATTTGCTTGATCATGTTTGCGCCTCGTTTGGCACTATCCTCTAAAACCCTAAGCATTTCCTGCGATCGCGCATCCAGATTTAATGGCTTCAGGCGTAACAACTGAGCGATCGCCAGAATCGGCGTCAAAACATTGTTGAGGTCATGGGCAATGCCACTGGCCAGGGTTCCTAAACTCTCCAGGCGTTGAGCTTGATAAAACTGAGCTTCGATCTGCTTCCTCTCCGTGATGTCGGTGCTGACGGCCAGGATAGATCGGGGTGGGCCCACCTCATCCCGCACCAATGTCCAATGAGCATCAACGATGACCTCTTTGCCAGCCTTCGTCGTTTTATGGATTTCACCCCGCCACTCCCCCTGATCGAGCAACGTTTGCACAATTTCTGCTATCTGAGGAGTTGGCTCTTGCAAAAGATCACTCGCCTGCTGACCGATTGCCTCTGTGGCACTCCAACCATACAGCTGCTCGGCCCCCTGATTCCAATAGAGAATCTGGTGATCTAAATCGCGCACAAAAATAGCATCCGAGGCAATATCCAACAGGGCCGCTTGTTCCCGTGAGCTGAGAATGCGAAACCGTTCTTCGCTTTCCTCCAAAACTGACTGCATTCGTTCCCGCTCTAATAGATCGAGGCGTGTTTGCTGGTAAAGTTCGGACTGTTGAATGGCAATGCCAACCTGGGTAGCTAATTGTTGCAGCAGATCAATTTCAGCAGTTTGCCATTGCCAGGGAGCAGAGCAATGCTGAACCGCCAACAACCCCCAGAGTTGCTCTCCTTGCAGAATGGGTACAACCAGATTGGCCTTGACCTGAAACTGTTTGAGCAGATCTGCATAGCACAAATCCAGATCTGCTTGATCGATATTGTGTAAGATCCCCACCCTCCCTAAGCGGTAGGACTCGATATAGCGATCGCGAAAGCAGGGATCAGCAATGGTAGTAGACAGAATGGAGATCCAATTGGCCCCAACGGATTCCATAATCACATCCCCCTGCCATTCCGAACGCAATCGAAAAATAATCACTCGATCGGTGTTAAGTAATTCTCTAATTAGTTCCACAGTACGAGACAGTACTTTGTTCAGTTCCAGGGACTGGCGTATGTCATGGGAAATATCTGCAATCAGTTGTTCTCGTAAAATTTGCTGCTGCAATGCTAACTCAGTTTGCTTGCGATCGGTAATATCAATCGAAGTACCGACAATGCGATAGATTTCTCCTTGTTCATTGCGTACCGGAGAGGGGGTTGTTATTGTCCAGATTGTGTGAGTTGCCAACACAACATACTCTTCATAGGAGATGCTGGTGCCTGCCTATAAACAACGCTCATAGCTCTGCCGGAAAGTTGCTCCAGTGACGGCTCCGAACACCACCTCTGGGGATTTACCCTGGATGTCTTGCTGGCTGACCCCAACATATCGTTCAGCATGATGATTAAAGGCAACGTAGCGAAAGTCATGATTTTCAACTACATCAATGACAAACACAGCTTGATCTGCGGCATTATAGATGCCATTAAGAAATTCTTCTCGCTGGCGTAGTTGGACTTCTGCTTGTTTGCGATCGCTAATGTCTCTCAGAATGGAGAGATGATGACCAGGGATAAAGTTGGCGATCGCATTGAATTCAGCATCTCGTGTGGTGCCATCAGGACGATGCAACGTGATTTCTCCCGACATCTGCCCCTGTTGCAAAAACTGTTGCCAGACCTGAGTAAACTCTATGCCGGATCGACAAAATTAGCAACGCAGGAACAGAGCAGTTCTTCCTTCGATACCCCAAACAATTTGCAGGCAGCAGGATTCCCACCTACATACTGCCCCTGATCATCGGCAATGGTGATGGCATCCAGTGCATACTCAAAGAGGGCTTGCCATTGGGTTTCCTGCTGCCGCAAGGATTGATTGGCATGGCTTAGTTCTGCCGATCGTTCGACCACCCGTCGCTCCAGTTCATTGCGCGCCTTTTGTAAGTGCTGTCGTTCCTGCTCAAGTGTCTGGTAGGCAACCTCTAACTCCTGATTCTTCTGGTGTAGTTCGGCCTGGGTCGATCGCAATTGTTCCAGGGTGACCCGTAATTCTTCATTCACCGCTTTGAGTTCAGCAATTTTGGGAGTAGCCAGTTGTAACTCCTTGGAGGTTGTTGGCAAAGAGGATTAAATGGGATTTAACCGATAGCCCACCCGATAAACGGTTTTAATCAAATCTTTGGGAGCACCCACCTCTTTAAATTTTTCTGCCGCAACTCCTTAATGTGAACCCGAACCACTTCTTCTCCAGGAAATTCTGTGGCAGCCCAGCCGTGATCCAGAATCGCCCTCGCACTGAAAACAGTCTGGGGATGGCGCAGAAATAACTCCAAAATGGCATACTCTTTTGGCGTTAATACCAGTAAATGGGTACCATAGATTACTGTGCGACTATTTGGATCCAGAAATAAATTTCCCCGGGACAGTATTGGCTGGCTAGTGGATCGTCCACGTCGCAATAACGCCTGCACCCGCGCTACCAACTCCTCAGCATCAAAGGGTTTCACCACATAATCATCAGCCCCGGAATTAAGCGCGATCGCTTTTTGCTGTACCCCGCCTTGTCCCGTTAATAACAAAATAGGACTTCAGAGTCCTCCAGCCCGCAAATATTGACACAGACTAATTCCATCCAGCTTGGGTAGCACAACATCCAGCAAAAGCAGATCGTATTCAAAGGCTTCTGCCATCTCCAAGCCAGCTTCGCCATCTACGGCCAGATCCACGGTATAGTTATAGCTGGAAAATAAGAGTTGTAGGGTTTGCGCGACAGGGCGATCATCTCTACTATTAGAATTTTCATAACGCAGGACAAAGCCGGATAGGAGAAAGCATAAAGCGAGGATTAATTTGCACAAATAGATACATTTTTAATTAAAGTTAATCAAACTTACTTTAAATAGCCTCCAGTTCAATCATCAAACTAGGAAAATTTCTCATTTCCTTACAATTTCCTTACAACTGATTGAGAAACTGGTTAGAAGTAGTCTAAAAGTTTACATCGTCTTAGCTTCCTAGTTAGGACAAAGCTCTTGGTGACCTCTCCTACAGCCCCACCCTCCTTCTATCAAGAGGGGTAAGGAGAGGTTAATTCCTGGCCTAAAGGTATGTCGATAGAATGAGGAATCAATAGGCATAATTTGAAACTGGGTGAAAAAAGACGATCGCTGTTGGAGGTTAAAGAATCACCCACAGATCTTTATTCTGCAATCTTCCAGGTTCTTTAACCCTGATCGACTGACAAATCTTTTGCGTTGTCGCCCGAACCACCCTCACCCTAGTCCTCTCCCAACTTGGGAGAGGACTAGGGTGAGGGCAAGAGAGTTTTGTCAGCCAACCAGTCTTTAACCTCCCAACGCTGACTAACTCAGCACCCAACTGACCAGTGTGCGTACCCCAAAGCCAGTGGCACCGGGATTGTTGTAACCGTTCTCCTTATCCACCCAAACGGGGCCAGCAATATCCAGGTGGGCCCAGGGAGTTTCCTTAACAAATTGTTTCAGGAATAGGGCCGCAGTAATGGCACCACCGGGGCGAGGGCCAGTATTTTTCATATCAGCCACCACAGACTTCATGCCTTCAAAGTAAGTCTCTTCCATTGGCATCCGCCAGAGTTTTTCACCCGCAGATTCAGACGCTTTCAGGAGTTGATCGGCAATTTCATCACTGGGACTCCACAATCCGGCAATGTTGTCTCCTAGAGCGATTACGCAGGCTCCGGTGAGAGTAGCCAGATCGACGATCGCATCCACTCCCAACTTCTCGGCAAAGACCAGGGCATCCGCCAGCGTCAGCCGACCTTCCGCATCCGTGTTGTTGATTTCGATCGTCTTGCCATTGGAAGCCGTAAGAATATCACCGGGGTGCATGGCATGACCACTGATCATGTTTTCCGTAGCGGCACTAATGAAATGTACTTCCACATCCGGTTTCAGTTGCGCGATTGCTTTGGCGGCTCCCAATGTGGCTCCGGCTCCCCCCATATCCGTCTTCATCATCTCAATGCCACTGCCAGAGACTTTAATGTTCAAGCCCCCAGAGTCAAACGTCAGTCCTTTACCGATGATGGCCAATTTGCGGCGCGGGGTGCCTTCTGGCTTGTAAGTCAGGTGAATAAATTTGGGTGGCAAATCAGAAGCCTGGGCCACTCCTAAATAAGCACCCATGCCTAACTTTTCGCAGTCTTCCCGTTCCAGAATTTCCAGTTCTAGGCCGTACTCCTGAGCGATCGCGCTGGCCGTCTCAGCGAGAGTAATCGGAGTAACAATATTGGCGGGGGCAGCAACTAATTCTCTGGCCAGAATCACACCAGAGCAGATTTGTCGAGCGCGGGTAATCGCGGCTTCCTGTCCACCTAATCCCAACAACTCCACCTGTTCCACTTGCGGGCCTTGCTTCTCTTCCGGATCAGATTTGAAGCGAGTGTCTTGATACAGGGCCAGTTCTACCCCTTCCGCGATCGCCTGGGCTGTCGCCGCCGCATCCCCATTCCACAGCGGCAGACCGATCCCCAATGTCTTGCATTTTTCTTTTTTTGCAGCTTTAGCGCTGGCAGCCCCAGCACGGCGCAACGTTTCCAGCTTCAAGCCATCCGGTTTTCCCAGGCCCACCAGAATAATTTTGCGGATGCTACTTCCTCCACCCACGCGGGTTGCAGCACTGCTGCCCTCTTTTCCTTTAAATTCTGTTTCAGTAATGAGCTCCTTGAGGGTTCCCGCCAGTTTTTCATCCAAGGCAGCCAGATCATCGGTGAGTTCTACCTGATCTTCAAATAACCCCACAGCCAGAGCATCTCCAGTCCATTCCAGGCGGGGGGTATTGGTGACACGCAACTCCATTAAAAAATCCTCTACGTTCCTGTTAAATCTACTGATCTCCAGTATTGATCAAAAGATTGAGGACAGGAGGAATTAAACCTTGTCCAAGTCCAAAATCCTAGTTTCTCTGATATGAAAACAACTGTTCTCTAGCTGAATCTGATTTAACAGAGCAGAATCTTTCGTACACTTTTGCTAAAAAATGTTAGAGTCGCAAGAGATTTTCTAGTTCTGGTAAGGGAATCATGCCGAATTTAGAAAAGCAACGAGTGTATCAACTCGTGGGCGGTGGGTTGTTGTGTGTCGTGGTGCTGGGCAGTGGAATTGCTAAAGCTCTGCTGGATCGGCAAACAGCGAATTCAGCCAGATTGTTTCAGGTAGGGACAGAACTACAGACCGGAACGGTACAGGTGAATGACATTAATGTCCTGAAAGCTTTACCCGCCAATAAACGTACCGAGAAACTGACCGCGATCGCTCAGGGCAAGGAGACGATCGCACGCAGCCGCGCCCGTTACCTGCTGGCGAATGAACTGTTGCAACAAAACCAGCCGCAAAAAGCCTTAGAGCAACTAGATAAACTGGAAACGTCTTACCCGGTCATGGCTCCTCATATTCTCTTGAAGCGGGCGCAGGCGTACCAGCAGGCCGGAGATACGGCCAAAGCAACCAGCACCCGTCAGGAAGTGGTGAAACAGTATCCCCATGATCCTGCTACGGCAGAAGCCCTGTATGAACTGGGCAAAATCGATCCAGCCCTGTGGGATCAGGCAATCGCGCAGTTTCCGGCCCATCCCCGCTCGGTGGAGATTGCCCAACAACGCCTGCAGAAAAATCCCAACCAGCCCCAATTGCTGATGGTGATTGCTCGACATGGACTGTACCTGGAGAACTACACGAAAATCCTTGATCGCATTGTCGAGCAGTATAAGGATCAATTGCGGCCTGAAGATTGGGAAGCGATCGCCTTTGGCTACTGGGAAAAGCAGGCATACGGTAAAGCTGGAGAAGCTTACGCCAGAGCGCCGTTTACAGCCCGGAATGCTTACCGGACAGCGCGAGGGTTGCAACTGGGCGAAAAACCTGGCTCCACTGAGGCTTATCTGCGGATGATTCAGGCCTTCCCGACTAATAAGGACACGGGATTGGCCCTGATCCGCGTCTCGAAACTGGTGGACGCACAGCAAGCGATCGCCTATCTGGATCAGGCCATCAGTCAGTTTCCCGATCGGGCGGGAGAAGCTCTGTTACAAAAATCGAAGGTACTGGATGAACTGAACAACTCCCAGGCAGCCACTCTTTCCCGCCAGATTCTCCTCAGTCGCTATGGCAAATCGGATGCCGCCGCTGAGTTGCGCTGGGACATGGCTCAAAAAGCGGTTGCTGCAGGGGATGTCTCAACGGCTATCCAGTGGGCCTCTCCCATTCCGATCGAGAATTCAGACAGCGAGCATGCCCCAGAGGCGACCTTCTGGCTAGGGAAATGGGCCAGTCAACTGGGCAAGCAAAATGAGGCAAGGAAAGCTTTTGAAACGGTACTGTCTCGTTATCCCCAGTCCTACTATGCATGGCGGTCGGCGGCCATGCTGGGCTGGGATGTGGGGGACTTCTCGACGGTGCGCCAGTTGAAACCTGTGGTGGTTCGTCCAGCCGATCGACCCACCCTCCCCGCTGGCTCTAAGGCCCTGCAGGAACTGTACCACTTGGGACAGGATCAGGATGCCTGGAAAGTGTGGCAGACGGAATTTGAAAATCCCATGCAACCCACCGTTGCGGAGCAATTCACCGACGGTCTGATGCGGCAGAGTGTGGGCGACAATCTGGATGGCATCTTCATGGTGTCCTACCTGAGCCAGCGCGATGTGCCTGCTGAGCAAGACCAGTACAAAGCCTTGAAGCAAAATATTGATTACTGGTATGCCCTGTATCCCTTCCCGTACCTGGAGCAAATCGAAAAATGGTCGCAAGAACGGCAATTGAATCCCTTACTGGTGACAGCCCTGATCCGACAAGAATCTCGCTTTACGCCCGATATCAAGTCTTCTGCAGGGGCAGTCGGATTGATGCAGGTGATGCCCGATACGGCCACCTGGATTGCCCAAAACATCAAACTGAGGGAGTATCAGTTAGACAACCCGGAAGACAACATCAAGCTAGGCACCTGGTATCTGGACTACACCCATGAAGAGTATGCCAACAACTCCATGCTGGCCGTGGCAAGTTACAACGCGGGGCCAGGGGCCGTCGGCGATTGGGTGGCCCAAAAGGGGCTGAGTGATCCTGATCAATTTGTTGAATCCATTCCTTACAGCGAAACTCGCGGCTATGTAAAATCCGTGTTTGAAAACTACTGGAATTACCTGCGCCTTTATAACCCCCAAATCTCGCAAAAACTGGCTCAGGTTGCTAAGGATCATCCGACAGTGCAGTAGAGATGTTCCACTGGAATGCCCCTACTGCACGCAAATAGAACCTGAGATACGCTTAGTTCCTCTGAGCTGGCAGTTATCCTCCAGCCAGGATGTTCCCAGAAAGGGGGATACCTGACCGAAAATCGGTTATGTGTTGGGTGATTTAGGGTATTGCTGATTTCCACTGCCCTGGTCGCTGTGAGCGTCTTTATCAAAACGGAAGAGATCGGGAGACCTGTTGTTTTGATAAACCCACGATTGACC
>NZ_JBRAGO010000051.1:0-32127 GCF_052746595.1 Leptodesmis sp. | reverse complement strand
AGCTTACCTGATCTGTAGTCAGTCTCCCTTTCCCCGAACTCTGGAAGCTCTCGCTTCAGCACAGCGATCAACCCCTAATTTTGCATTAGGAAGTGCGATCGCCAATCCCCTAGAGGTGACTCAGGCAATTTTGCAGGATTTGCATCAGCCCAACCTGGCCAGCCATATTCCCAATACCGGAGATTACTGGATACTGGATACTACTACCTGGGCCACCTTCCGGTTTGCTTATCAGGTGATTTAGTTCTAATCTAAGAACGCCTGCACCAGGTAAGTAAATCTCCTGAAAATCAAGAAGCCTTCAAAACCATTGTAATTTCAAGAGCTTCCTTGAAAGCGGGCAGCGAGAATCGAACTCGCATCAATAGCTTGGAAGGCTATGGTTTTACCACTAAACTATGCCCGCTGATAGGGACGCAGCTTACTATTACTAAGCCTTAACTAAGCTAGCATACTTTGCGCTACACAGTGATCATTCTGTAATTTTTACCTCCACATAAATTGTGGCCGGTTTGACAGAGCGGGTGTTCTCGTCCACTTGCTCGTAGGCAGGGCTGAACCTCCATTGTTTCAATACGCAAGCCGCCAACTCATCATATCGGCTGTTGCCACTGCTGTTTTGAGCAAGAATGGTGGGTTCGCCCTGCAGTTGTCCTTGTTCGTTCAGTGCTGCTTTGAGCACTACAGCTTTCCCAAAGGCAGAAAGAGCCTCAGGAGTTAACAAACAGCCTGATGTATCAGACATAAATTCTTTAGACAACTCTCCCTGAATCGTCGCAGGTGTGATTGCAAAAGAGTAAGCGATCGTGCCCTTATCCACAGCAGAAAGTAACTGAATTTGAGCGAGAAACCTGGCCGGGGTTGGAGTATTGGCGATCGCCAGCGGACTGAGGGGTGAACCAGGTGATTTGCTGGTTCGACCTGGGTTATCAGCCGGATTGGGCACATTAGGCAGATCCGGTAAACGAATTCCAGAGGCGATCGGCCCTCTGACGGCTAGATTGGATAAGCGATTATTGAGCGAGGAGGCTACTGAATCGGTTGGAGTGACACGGTTGGGAACAGGGGATGTGAGGGGTGCAGGAGGGAGTGAGGCTGGAGGTGAACCAGAATGAGGGCGGTTGGCAGTAGGGGATAGGGGTTGAGGGGATGGCGGAACCGAGCGAACAGGCTCAGAAGGGGCAAGAGTAGTTTCCGACTTAGGTGAAGGGGGGGACAAATTGGGAGGCGAGGTTTCAGGAGGAGAGGCTAGACGCTGAGTGGTTGGGGCTGGAGAGGCAGGAACTGGATTGGATGCTGCTGGTTGACTGGAGGACGGTTGGGATTGTTTAGACAGTAGGGGTGTGACTTCATCCAGTGCTTCGGCAAATTCAATCGCAATCGATTCTGGTTCTACAGGTACTCGGATAGCCTGTACCAGCAGCGATCGTAGTCCCAAGGCCAGTGCCAGATGAATCAACAGGGAACTGGCAAACACAATCACCCAAAAAACAGGAGACTCGGTTCGCCGCTGATTACGAATTGATTGCAGTTGTAAACTCATCCTACCAATAAATAATAAAACCAATAATGAATAAAACTGTGCTGATCAGTAGGGTTGAAGAATCACTCAGGGGAATCATAAACCAAGTCCAGCTAGAGAACGATCGTTTTCCTAGAAGAGCAACTACAGTTCTGCACCTGGATTAAGGTTTAAGCCTAAACCGTTCGCAGGATTCAGTTTTAATCTTGACCTAATTAAGGGTAAGGAGTTAGCTATGTCTCCCCAACTAGATATCTGGAGAGTACAAGCATTTCAGCGCTTAATTACGTTGATTGGTGCGATGAAGGGAGGAGTTTGTCCCAGTGATGAATTAATTGATGAACTGGTGCGATCGCTCAGCAAACTTCCAGCCCGCCCTGCCGGTAAACCTCCTTACCTGGGAATTTTTGCCATCCAGGACTGCACACAAGGTAGACAGAAAGCGATCGAACGGCTACGGGTGCTAAGAAATACCTTGCAAGGTGATCTCTGTCCTGCCGATGGCTATGTGGATGATTTGATTCGCACCCTCAGCAATCTTCCTAAGCGGCCAGCCGATAGGCCACCTTATGCAGGTCTGTTTCCCAAAAGTAATATGAGAATACTGATGGCTAGTGACTTGCTGAAGATTGCCCCGGAAGCTCCAGCTAAGCGGGCAGAGCAGTTAGCGCCCAATTTGAATCGCGCCATGATTGAGTTTGAGATTATCACTCCCCTGTGTCAGGCTCATTTTTTAGCCCAGATTGCCCATGAGTCCGATCGCTTCAATGCAATGGAAGAATACGCTTCCGGTGCGGCATACGAATGGCGGGACGACCTGGGTAATATCTATCCGGGAGATGGGGTGCGTTATAAGGGTCGGGGGTTGATCCAAATTACTGGACGCGCTAACTACCATGACTGTGGCAGAGCATTAGGTGTTGATCTGATCAGTAATCCCACTCGACTAGCGGATCCGGATTTAGCCTGTCGGAGTGCTGGCTGGTATTGGCACTCTCGCCAACTCAATAAAGATGCCGCTCGTGATGATGTGCGAACGGTTACCCGTGTGATTAATGGCGGATATAACGGTCTAGACGATCGCATCCAACTCCTGACGGCAGCTAAACGGGTGCTAGAAATTTAAGGATTGCTTGACAATGAGCCTAGGAAGATGGCTGGATGATGGATGACCAAATGGCAACTGAGCATGACGGAAACTCAGGAAAAAATAGACCCCAAGACTCCTAATCCAGTCATTCCCCAACTCATTGTAGGCTTGGGAAATCCAGGCCCCAAGTACGATCGCACCCGCCACAATGTGGGCTTTGAGATTGTAGATTTACTGGCCCAGCGGTGGCAGATTTCCTTATCAGAGCAGAAAAGGTTTCAGGGCATTCTTGGCGAAAGAATTGGCTCTGGTGGGCAAAAAGTTTGGTTACTGAAACCACAGACTTACATGAATAATTCTGGGCAATCCATCCGAGCGGTAGTGGACTGGTATAAGTTGCCTCCAGAATCGGTATTGGTGATTTACGACGATATGGATTTACCCATCGGCAAGTTACGAATGCGGCTATCGGGTTCTGCTGGAGGACACAATGGTATGAAATCAACGATCGCGCACCTGGGAACCCAAGCCTTTCCCCGCCTGCGAATTGGGATTGGTGGTGCCAGACAGGGGGAGCGCGATCGGGATACGGTTTCCCATGTGCTGGGTAAGTTTTCTCCTTCGGAACAAGTCATTATCGCAGAAGTGATCCAACTGGCAGCCGATGCGGTTGAATTGAGCTTGCGACAGGGAGTTGAAAAAGCCATGAGCCTGTACAACAATCGCAGCATTCCTGAGAGTTAATGAAATTTGGCAGCATCAAGAATTACAAATTTTGTCTTGACCGACTAAACCCCCTATTTTTTAATTAAAAAATTAAATTGTGCAGGTGAATATCAATGCTTAGATATTTGTCTCATGAGTACTATCTCCCATTCTTACATCAGTGCACTTCCACTATTCTGGTTCAGTGTTTGTTTGAGACTTAGCAGATAGGTTTAAGCGATCGCTGGCTCAGCATCGTGGATAAGCACTGGTATAAGGATGAGAGATAGTGCCTATGAGACGTTGGATTAAGTAAATACCATCAAATAAAAAAGCATAAATTCCGCTGATGGTGGAAGTGCTTTATTGATGCCGATATTCCTCTGCCACTTAAGTTTTTTCAGGAGAAATTTCCTGTGAATTTTAGGCGGAAGCAAATGAGTTCCAGACAAAAGCAAGCAAAAAAGCTCAACTGATTCAAGAATATGGATCTTGCTGTTGGTGGTGCCGTTGTGTCTTTTCTAAAAATCAACTAACCCTTGATCATCTTAAGCCTATAAGTAAAGGGGGGTCTAATTCATTAGAGAATTTGCGATTAGCCTGTTTTCCATGTAACCTTTCTCGTGGAAATAACCTTTTTCTCCCAAGTGTAAGCACGTAAAAACAGCGAATTTCGTAGGATGTGTAGGTGTTCGCCGTAATGCATCAAAGTCTAAAAGTAATGCGTTATACTGCGCTAATACATCCTACAAAAAGATCTGGATTTATTTTATTTTGCTAATCCACATGTGCAGAAGAAACAATGCATAAACTGTTGACTTTTAAGGATGAAAAGCTTTTACGACAAGCATTAACTCACCGTTCCTACATCAATGAAAACCCTGGGGAAATAGGAGACAATGAGCGCTTGGAGTTCCTGGGGGATGCGATTCTCAATTTCATCAGTGGAGAGTATCTCTATCAGCGTTATCCTGAGATAGCAGAGGATGAAATGACACGACGACGAGCAGCCCTTGTTGATGAAAAACAACTGGCTAAATTTGCCATTGAGGTGGGTTTGGACTTTAGGATGCGGTTAGGGCAAGGTGCCATTCGGGATGGGGGGTATCAAAATCCCAATTTGTTGAGTAGTACATTTGAAGCTGTTGTTGGAGCTTACTATCTGGATCACGATCGCGACATTGCAGCAATTCGTCCCCTGATCGAGGAACTCTTTGATGCTGTACCGGCAGGTGTGGTGGCCGTTCGCTCCTGTATAGATCCCAAGAATCGGTTTCAGGAGTGGGTACAGGCCAATGTTGCACCCACTCATCCCCGGTATATCACTGAGAAGGTCGGTGGCACAGATCACGCGCCAGAGTTTTTTTCTAAGGTTTATGTGGGAGATAAACTCTATGGTGAGGGGAAAGGCCGCAGTAAAAAAGAGGCAGAAAAGCAGGCGGCTGAAGTTGCTTTAACGAAACTGAAAAAACAAGGGTTGCTTTGAAATGGCCGTGCGGTTTGTCGCTGTCCTGCATTTGCAGCTAAGAGGGCGTTTGAAAAGGATCTGGCGATTAAAACCGTGATTACACTCACCCAAGCTGCCGACGTAGACTCAATACCATCAAGGGTTTCAGTAATCTGCGTCGGCAGGTTTTCTCCGGATAGCCGCGACTTCAGTCGCCAGGGTGATTGGACAAGGTTTAGATTGCGAACAATTAAGCGATCCGGTTTATGATAATCAGCAGATTTTGCTATGGCTAGAAAGCTAGGTGAGCATATTCAACTTCGCGATCGCCCCATTCTAAATCTTCTAGGAAACCTGAAAGGGGACTGAAAGAGTAACTTCTGCATGATGCTCAACACTATTTCGATTAAAAAATCAGTCCAGAACTGGAAGTACTTTCTCCAAAGCCATGCACCAGAGTTACAACCCCTATTCCTGATCACAGCGGCCTTTTTAGGCTTTATGTTGCTGTTTGGGTTGCATCGCTACTATACATTCTATACCTCCTACGACCATGGCCTGTTTAACCAACTGTACTGGAATAGCCTGCATGGTCACTTTTTCCAGAGTTCTCTCACCTCCAGTAACTCCATTGGTGTACTAGAAGACGGCAAAATTCCAGTCGTTAACTTTTCCCACCTGGCGCATCATTTTGTGCCCAATTTCATGCTCTGGTTGCCGCTCTATGCCCTGTTTCCCTCTCCGGTAACGCTGGTTGTCTTGCAGATTGTGCTGATGGCGGCAGGTGGCATCATGCTATATGCTCTGGCACGGATTTATCTCAAGCCACTGCTTTCGCTATTCATTACAGCGAGCTATTTTTCGGCGATTGCGGTGATTTCCCCCACCTTTGCCAATTTTTATGAACATTGCCAGATTCCTCTGTTCGTCTTTGCGTTGTTATGGGCGATGGAAAAACAACGGTGGGCACCATTCTGGATTTTTGCCCTGCTTGTGTTAGGGATTCGAGAAGACGCTGGGCTGATCCTGTTTGGGGTTGGCCTCTATATGATCTTCAGTCGCCGCTTTCCCAAAGCTGGGATTACTCTCTGCGTTTTAAGCTTTGCCTATGTAGCCTTTATCACCAACATCATTCAGCCGCAGTTTTCTGATGATGCAAAGCGACTTTACTTTGCTACCCGCTTCAAGCACTTTGTCAAGGGAAATGAGTCTCCCAGCACTTTACAAGTTCTCTGGGGAATGCTAACCCATCCCGTCGAACTGACGCAAAGCTTGCTCACCCCCTTCGATCGCCGTTTTTTTTATCTGGTGGGGCAGTGGCTTCCTCTGGCCTTTATACCAGCGCTCTCGCCTGCCAGTTGGGCGATTGCTGGAATTCCCTTACTGGCCCTGGTGATGCAAACAGGGAAAACAGCTTTGTTCATTTCGGTGCGATATGCTGTAGCGATCGTGCCAGGAATGTTTTATGGAGCTATTCTCTGGTGGGCCTACCACTGGAAACGTCCCCAACCTCCTTTCCCCAAAGGCCAATCCTGGTTGAAGAAAGTGGGTTGGACATTTCGCACCCGGCAATTAACCCCAGCCTTCCGCCAGTTCTGGGTGGCTTGTATGGTAGTGTCGATTATTGCGGCGATTGCTACCAATCCCAACCAGGCGTTTTACTTTCTGATCCCAAATTCCATTCATCCCTGGGTTTTGGTTCCCCTGACGCGGCAGTGGGAGCACACCACCGTGCTGAATCGGCTGGTCAGTCAAATTCCCCCTGACGCCAGCGTTTCCGCAACGACCTACGTGATTCCGCAACTCTCCAGTCGGCGGGCTATCATTCGTACACCTTCGATGCACATCAAAAACGATGCAGGCCAGGTGAAACGTGTGGATTATGTGCTAGCAGACCTGTGGCGACACCAACAGTATGAAGCCATTTTCAAACCCGATCGGGTGCGCCTGCGGGATTTACTCAAGACGATTGATGAGGCCACTCAATCGAACTATGGCTTCCTGGCGGTGCAGGATGGAGTAGTACTGCTGAAAAAGGGCGCTTCCTCGACTCCAAAGCTGGTTGCTGCGTGGGGTAGCCTCAAGCGAGATATTATTACATCCCTTACGAAACCTCAGATGCGAAGAGGTCAATAGAGCCTGCGGTAGAGATTTTATCCTTCATTCCCCGGTGTCTTGTATGGTATTGATTGAACCGATTGGCTGATTCACGGTATAGAGGAGTGCAAGCATGGGTTGGTTACCCAAAAAATCATTGCTTTCCAGGTTTAAAGTCGGTCAATTTAGCCATCATCCCAACCTGAAAAAACAGACAACTCAAGAATCTGAGTGTTTTTTTGCTATGGAACCCTTGGTTGCGAGGAGCTCAATGGGGCTAGAAACCTGCGACAGCCAAGTGGTCAGGGTTCCTTTGAGACAACCCGATGTTTCAGTCATTTTGCCAGTATACAACGAGCAAGCCTGTATCAGTAGCACTTTTGATGCCGTATTGGGCTACTCCCGCTTGCATCCCACTTATCAATTTATTTTTGTCAATGATGGCTCTAGTGATCAGACACAGAGGATTTTAGAACAACGGATTGCTGGGGCAGAAACAGAGCAAATTCAGTTGTGTACTTATTCCAATCATGGTGGCAAAGGATACGCTGTGCGGCGCGGCATTGAGAATGCAGATGGGGACTACATCTGTTTTATCGACGGGGATCTGGCCTATTCTCTTGATCACTTAGACCTGCTAGTGGCCAAACTGCAACACTATGAGGTGGTGATTGGTTGCCGGGGATTGGTGCCAGGAGGAGATCGCGGCTTGAATGCCACCCGTAAAGTTGCTGGAAAGATTTACAATATCCTGTCTAAACGAATTCTGAATTTAAGATTTATCGATATGCAGGCCGGATTGAAGGGGTTTCAGAAACAAGCGGCCAGGGAGTTATTCAGTCGGCAGGCATTGACAGGTTTTTCTTTTGATGTGGAATTGATCTACCTGGCGAAGAAATTGGGTTATGCGATCGGGGAAGTTCCGGCTTATGTTTCTGCCAATCACTCCCACAAAGTCTCGAAAGTGAATTTGGTGATAGATTCGCTGAAAATGCTGAGCGATTTGTTCAAAATTCGGCTGAACGATTGGCTGGGATGGTATGAATAGGGCTATTCTTCTGAGCTTTGATGTGGAAGAGTTCGACGTGCCGGAGGAGTACGGTCAGCCGTTGCCCGATGCGGTCAAGTTTGCCATCTCCCGCCAGGGACTAGAGCCAATTCTGGAACTGCTAGATGAGTTGAACATCCGAGCCACGTTTTTTACCACAGCCTATTTTGCTCTGAACCATACTTCCCTGGTTCAGGCAATCGCTCAGCGGCATGAAATCGCTTCCCACGGCTTCTATCATTCCTCCTTTGCAGTCGCGGATTTAGAGAAATCACGGCAGACCCTGGAAGAGATCACCCACACTCCTGTCACCGGATTTCGGATGGCGCGGTTGCAAAAGGTGAACGATCGAGAGATTGAAGGGGCGGGTTATGCCTATAATTCTTCCATGAATCCAACTTATCTTCCCGGACGATATAACAACTTTTTTCAGCCCCGGACTGTCCATTACTCCCATCAGCTATTGAATATTCCTGTATCGGTCACGCCATTCATTCGCTTTCCTCTGTTCTGGTTGAGCTTTAAGAACCTGCCACTACCGCTCTACCAGGCCGCCAGTTTATTCACCCTGCATGCCGATCGCTACTTAAGCCTGTATTTTCACCCCTGGGAGTTTACCGATATTTCCAGCTTTACCCTACCGGGATACATCAAGCGTCACTCTGGGCTACCCATGCTGCGGCGACTGAAACGCTACCTGAACAGAATGAAAACAGCAGCGGAGTTCCTGACTCATGAGGAATTCCGGCGATCGCAGCCATTGAGGTACTAACCATGTCCTGGCTCAACCTTCTGTCCTTTGTTGGTATCTTTGCGCTCTGCGGCATTGCATGGCTGACCTCAGAGGATCGCCGCATCATTCCCTGGAAAACGATCGCCTGGGGGATTGGACTGCAACTGATTTTGGGAATGCTGGTATTTTTAATGCCTGCCACCCGCGGTTTGATGCTACTTCTGAATGATGCCGTCAATGCTGTGTTGGATGCTACAGAAGCAGGCGCTCGGTTCCTGTTTGGGCCGTTGTTTGTTCCCCAACCCAGTGGGGTGCCAGGGCCAGTGCTGGCCGGACGCTGGATTGCACGGGCGATTACGCCTCCCTATGTACCTGTACCGGGCGATCGGCTCAGTCCAGATTTTCTCAACCTGGGGTATGTGTTTGCCTTCCGCGCTCTACCCAGCGTCATCTTTTTCTCGGCCTTGATGTCGTTGCTGTATGCATTGGGCCTGATTCAACCATGGGTCAATCTGTTTGCCCGACTATTTCGGCGCACGATGAATTTAAGTGGAGCCGAAGCCCTGAGCGGCTCTGCCAATATTTTTGTCGGCATTGAAGCGACTTTGGTTGTGCGTCCCTACCTGGAACGGATGACTCGCAGCGAACTGTGTGCAATCCTGGCTTCTTGCTTTGGCAGCACAGCATCCACCGTACTAGCCCTGTATGCCAGCCTGCTCCGACCGACCTTTCCCAATATTACAGGGCATCTGATCTCTGCTTCGGTCATGGCGATTCCGGCCTGTTTCGTGCTGGCTAAGCTGATCGTGCCGGAAACGGAGGTGCCAGAAACCATGGGCAAAGTTCTGCGGGAACATCCCTCCTACACTCAGGATGCCGCGATCGCAAAAGGCATGGAGTCCTTTGATTCAGGGGTGGAGCGCGAAGACATCGTTGAAGAAGTGCCTGCTGCCCCAACTAAAACTGCTGCTGTGCCCCAGCCCGTTTCCCGTATTGGCCCCTCCCCAGATCGGGAAGATCCTCTGGAACCCGTGGAAACTCCGGCTTTCCTGGCCCCCATAGAAAGTATTGTGGTGGGAGCACTGGATGGGCTGAAGATGGCAGGGGCGATCGCGGCTTTACTAATCGCGGTGTTGGGCTTAGTGGCCATCATCAACCTGTTCTTCACCAACCTGGCTTCCCTGGCCTCCAGTTCTCTGCCTTTCTTCCAGGCGATCGGGCGAGTCTTTCAAGTAATCACTCTGCAAAATATTGCGGGTGCTCTATTCCTGCCCTTGACCTTTCTGACCGGGGTTTCCCTCAAATGGCCGGAGCTCTGGCAAGCCTCTGTGCTGATTGGACAACGCCTGCTGCTGACCGAAGTTCCCTCCTTTGAGCAATTGGCCGTCCTTGCCAGCCAGGGAATTCTCAGCCAGAGAGCTTTGCTGGTCGTCAGTTATGCCCTGTGCGGATTTGCCCATTTTGCCTCCGTCGGCATTTTTGTTGGCGGCATGATCAGCCTGGTTCCCTCTCGCCGACGAGACATCAGCGAACTGGGGTGGAAGGCCCTTTGGGCAGGCACTCTAGCAACCTTGATGATTGGCTGTATAGCTGGACTTTACGATACTGGGAATCCGGCGATTATTGGCAGATAGGGAAAAAGGGAGAGTTAGGAGTTAAGAGTTGAGAGTTAAGGGCGAATGTCATTGGTGATTGGTGATTGGTCATTGGTTAAGTTGTCAGTTACAAAATTATCTGCACAGGGCACAGAACACAGGACACAGGACAAAAAATAAAACCATTTGGAGGTTGAATGAGGGTAAGACGAATATGGACAGTAGTGTTGGGGGGATTGAGTGCGATCGCGATTGTACTGTCTAGTGTTATGGCTCAATGGCCGATTTCCCCTGCGCTCACACCCACTGAGTTAGCTGTGGCTCAAACTCCTGCTCCAATTGGCAGAACGTCTCCAAGCGCGACTCCTTCTCCGCAACTGACCACTGTTCCCCAAGCGCGATCGTCCCCGACTCCAGCGGCCTCTCCCACTCCTACGGCTCCTGCACCCTTGCCAAACCAAACCAATATTCCGGCAGTACCGGTTTCTCCTTCTTTAGCTCCAGCCCCTCCGTCTGCCCCTGCATCTACCGCTGCGCCTCTGCTTCTGGGAGGAACCTATCAAGATCCGGCAGGTCGCTTTAAGGTAGGTGTATTGAAGGACTTTAAAGTGAGTCCTCTGGCTGGTTCGGTTTTAATTGAATCAGCAGACGGCAACCTGGCCTATGCTGTAGTAACCCAATCCCAACCTTTAACAACACCCATTGGTTTGAGTGCAGGCTACGACAATAGTGAAAGTTTAGCTAAGGTAGCCAGAGCCGTCTTTCAACGAGGTGAAGGATTTCAACCAGGGCCATCCCGATCGGAAGCTGGTGGGGGAGCGGTGATGGACTGGACGGGCACCCTGACGATCGCAGGCACCTCCCAACCCGTTGGCGGTACAATCTTAGTTCGTCCATCCGCCAAGGACATTTTGCTGCTCATCATTACCGCTACCCAAACTGGGGCAAATCAGCTTCCTGGCGCACTAGCTGCCCTTGCCAGCAGCCTTCAGCCCCTTTAATTGACTAAGTCACCCTAGCGACTAAAGTCGCAGCTATAGGGAGAAAGTCTGCCGCTGCAGGCTACTGAAATTCTTGATTGTATTGAGTCTGCGTCGGCAGACTTTTAAGAGTATTAATCCTGCGGAAATCGATGGCAAGAAAACTCAAGTCCTTATATCGCTACGCTATTGATTATTGGCAATTGTCCTTCTGAACCTCATGACCAATTCCATTCTCAAAATTTTTATCCTGTCCATTGCCCTGTCCTACGTCATCAAGTATGGGGGGCGGTTCTTACCCGTTTCAGGAACCGTGGTTGCTGCCTTAGTTGGAGTTTTGACGCTGCCAGTGCTGATGGCGATCGCCCTAGGCTGGCGATGGCAACAAAATAAGCTATGAGTATTGAATACTAATCACCCTGGCGCCTGAAGTCGCAGCTATACCGAAAAAACCTGCCAACGCAGGTTACTGAAAACCTTAATGGTATTGAGTCTGCGTCGGCAGACCTGGTGAGTGTAGTCGCGGTTTTAACCACCAGATACTTTTCAAACGCCCTCTTAGAACTTCTCTCGGAGTCTGCTGTGAAACTGGGTCACTGGATCGCACTGTTCGCATTACTGGCAACCATTTACATCCTCTGGCAAATCCGAGAGGTGATGTTGTTGATCTTTGCAGCAGTTGTACTGGCAAATAGCCTGAATTTATTTGCCCGCTGGTTGAATAAGCGATTGAAGTTACCCCGATCGTGGACAGTACTGATTGCCGTTAGTTGTTTAGCAGCCTTCGTTGTAATTTTTTTTCAGGTGGTAATTCCGCCCTTTGTACAACAGCTTCAAGAAATTTATGTATTGGTGCCTCAGGGAGTCAATCAATTCAATACCTGGCTCAATTCACTCGATCGCATACTGCCCGCTGAAGCGCGACGTTACATTCCCACCCTGGACAGCATACTGCAACAGGTTATGCCCGTCTTGAATCGCCTGTTAGGTGGTTCCTTTGCATTTTTCTCCAGTTCCCTAGGAGCAGCGGTTAATATTTTGTTGATCGTGGTACTGGGATTGATGCTGCTGATTAACCCACCAGCCTATCGTCGGGGTTTCCTGCGGCTGTTTCCCTCCTTCTATCGTCGCCGCATGGATGGCATTTTGACAGAATGCGAGCAGTCGCTGGGAAACTGGATTGTTGGTGCGCTGATCAGCATGAGTGTAATCGCCGTGTTGAGTACCCTTGGGCTATCTCTGATTGGTGTGAAAGCAGCTCTGGCGAATGGGGTGCTGGCGGGATTGCTCAACTTCATTCCCAACATTGGGCCGACCATCAGTGTTGTCCCGCCAATGGCGATCGCCCTCCTGGACTCTCCCACCAAAGCCGTGCTGGTACTGATCCTGTACATCGCCATCCAGCAATTTGAAAGTAACCTGCTTACCCCCTTTGTCATGTCTCAGCAGGTGAATCTTCTCCCTGCCGTTACCCTGTTATCCCAGGTCTTTTTTGCCACGATCTTTGGCTTCTGGGGTCTCCTGCTCGCCCTGCCTCTGATCGTTGTCCTGCAAATCCTGATCCGTCGCATCCTGGTCGAAGACATCATGGATCGCTGGCATCTCTCAGATAGCCAACTCCCTGCCGAACCTGCCTTTTCCCCGGATGGCCCAATCTATGCCCCAACGGTGATTTCGGAAACAGTCATTCATCCGGGTGGTGAGGAAGGTGAGGAAGGTGAAGCAGATGGGGAAGTGAAAGAGAAAGGAGGGTGATGGGAAAAAGTTTTAGGTTTTGAGTTTTAAGTTTTTCACTGTCCACTGCCCCATTGCTCGCCTTCCCTCACTTCCCTACCCTCCCCGCCTTCTCCCACTCCCCCACTCCCCTACCCAGCTATCCACCATGTCCCTACAAGCACTGATTTTCGACGTAGACGGAACCCTGGCTGATACTGAGCGAGATGGACATCGAGTGGCATTTAATCGAGCCTTTGCAGAATCAGGCTTAGACTGGGAGTGGTCAGTGGAGCGATACGGGCAACTGCTCGAGGTATCGGGAGGTAAGGAACGGTTGCAACGGTATTTGCAAGAAGACCAGCCAGACTTGATCCTGCCTGGAGACATGAAAGCCTGGGCGGCTGAGATACATCGGTTGAAAACTCGGCATTATCGGGAGTTGGTGCAGCAGGGAATTTTGCCACTGCGTCCTGGTGTGAAACGGCTGATTCAGGAGGCACGGCAGGCTGGCATTCGGTTGGCGATCGCCACCACCAGCGCTCCCGATAATGTGCTAGCCCTACTGGAAACGGGATTAGGAGCTGACAGTCCCTCCTGGTTCGAGGTGATTGCAGCGGGGGATGTGGTGCCTGCTAAAAAACCTGCTCCTGATATTTATTGCTATGCACTGGAGGCGATGGGTCTACCACCAGAGGTATGTGTGGCGATCGAAGACTCCCACGTTGGCCTGCAAGCGGCGCTCCAGGCAGGACTGACGACGGTGATTACCCCCAGCAGCTATACGCAGAACGAGGATTTCACGGGAGCCGCCCTGGTTGTGAGTCATTTGGGAGAACCAAGCAAGCCGTTTCAGGTGTTAGTCGGGCATGCCTTACCCTCAACTTATTTCGATATCTCCTGCGCTCAGTCTTTGCTCGCTACCTCTGCGTCTGTTACCGGATCCCGAATCGACCTACAATAGGCAGTATTGGCACGTTGCCCCAATAAACTGCATCGATTGAATAGGAGGCTTGTTGTGAAAGAAATTTTGATCAGCTTAGGGGTTCTGGTGGCCTGTGTGGTGCTGCTGGTGGTCAGTCAAATTGTGGGCAACCGGGATACTGCCATTGCTGCCGGACTGAACCAACCTCCTGCTGTGGAAACAACCAATGTGCCCCAGGGTTCCCCTCTGGTTGCTGAAGCAACGACCAATGCTCCCCCTACGAGGAACGTTGAAGTGTCAGAAAATTATGTCACTACCCCATCGGGGTTGAAGTATCTGGATATGGTCGAAGGGACGGGTGAAACTCCCCAGCCCGGACAAACCGTTACCGTGCATTACATCGGCACCCTGGTGGATGGCACCAAGTTTGATAGCTCCCGCGATCGCAACCGTCCCTTCGAATTCAAGTTGGGGGCGGGACAGGTGATCAAGGGATGGGATGAAGGCATTGCCACGATGAAGGTTGGTGGTCGGCGGCAATTAGTGATCCCTCCCAGTCTGGGTTATGGCTCTCGCGGCATTGGCCCCATTCCTCCCAACTCCACCCTGGTATTTGACGTGGAACTGCTGAAAGCGGGCTAGCGGTGTGTCAGGCAAATGAGGGATTGGGATAGTAGATCCAGGGGACTTCCCCCAGTTCCCCGCTGCGTGGGGTCCAATCTCCCCCACACCCCCGAAAGGGATCAAAGGGTTTTTAAACACAGCCTGGTACTTACGTAGACTGTGACCCACTGAATTTTATGGCTGAAACGGTATTCGTAACGGGTGGTACGGGATTTGTGGGAGCTAATCTGGTGCGCCTGCTCCTGCAGCAAGGTTATCAGGTAAAAGCTTTAGTTCGTCCTCACAGTGCTCTAAATAACTTGCAAGGACTGAATGTGGAACTGGTAAAGGGGCACTTGAATGATCCCGATCTGGCTGAAGCGATGCAGGGATGTCGCTATCTGTTTCACGTTGCGGCGCACTACTCACTCTGGCAGGCCGATCGCGAGCAGCTCTATCAATTTAATGTGCTGGGAACTCGCAATGTACTGGCTGCGTCCCGAAAGGCAGGCATTCAAAGAACGGTCTACACCAGTTCCGTGGCGGCGATCGGGGTGAAGCCAGGAGGGATTGCAGACGAAACCTACCAAAGTCCAGTGGAAAATCTGATTGGCTACTACAAACAATCCAAATACTGGGCAGAACAGGAAGCCATCAAAGCGGTTCAGGCGGGACAGGATGTAGTGATTGTGAATCCCAGTACGCCGATCGGCCCCTGGGACATCAAACCCACGCCCACTGGAGACATTGTGTTAAGGTTCTTACGTCGTCAAATGCCCGTTTATCTGAACACTGGCCTGAATTTCGTCCATGTGGGGGATGTAGCCCAGGGGCATTTACTGGCATTACAAAAGGGAAAAACAGGCGATCGCTATATTTTGGGCCATCAAAATCTCACGCTGAAGGAACTTCTCGATCTCCTGGCACAGCTTACTGGACTCCCTGCTCCTCGGCATACCATTCCTGCCTGGATTCCATTCTGTACTGCCTGGGTGGATGAGAAGGTGCTTGCTCCTCTGGGTAAAACGCCTTCAGTTCCCATGGATGGTGTGCGTATGGCAGGGCAATTGATGTACTACGATGCGGCCAAAGCAGTACGGGAACTGGGCCTGCCGCAAACTTCTATTTTGACAGCGTTGAAAGATAGCGTAGAGTGGTTTGTAAACAAACACTACGCATACGTTAAGCCGTCATAGGTGATAGATCAATGTCCGGTAGCGATCGCCTGCCGTTCTTAACCCCTATCTCCCTTTTTGACCTCGTGAGGAGTGAACACAGTCATGGCAATTCATCTGCAACAAGCGCTTGAGATTGGTAAATATATCGTTACACAGCGGTTGAAAGGGCGCAAAAAATATCCCCTCACCCTGATGCTCGAACCCCTGTTTCGTTGCAACTTAGCCTGCTTCGGTTGTGGCAAAATTCAGCATCCGACCGACATTCTGGTGCAGAATCTGACTCCTGAACAGTGCTTTGCGGCGGTTGAAGAATGTGGTGCTCCCGTGGTGGCGATTCCCGGAGGTGAACCCCTGCTGCATCCCCAGATTGACGAGATTGTGCGAGGTTTAGTGGCACGCCGCAAGTTTGTTTACCTGTGCACAAATGGGTTGCTGCTGGAAAAAAGCCTGGATAAGTTTGAGCCTTCCCCCTATTTCAGCTTCAGTGTGCATTTGGATGGCCTGCGGGAACTGCACGACAAATGTGTTGATCGCAAAGGGGTGTTTGATACGGCGGTCAAAGCCATCAAAGCTGCCAAAGCGAAAGGGTTTCGCGTCACAACCAACACCACCGTTTTTGAAGGCACAGATCCGAAAGAGATTCAGGATTTTTTTGATTTTGTCAGCACGCTGGGGGTAGACGGCATGATGGTGTCTCCTGGCTATAGCTACGAGTGGGCACCCGATCAAAACCACTTCCTCAAACGCGAGCAAACCAAAGCTCTGTTCCGGGAAATTCTCGCTCCTTTCAAAGCGGGTCAAAAGAACTGGAACTTCAACCACAACCCGTTGTTCCTGGATTTTTTGACGGGGGAGAAAGATTACGAATGCACCCCCTGGGGAATGCCCAGTTACAGCGTCTTAGGGTGGCAGAAGCCCTGCTATTTGCTGAATGAGGGCCACTATGCCACGTATCAAGAGTTACTGGACAACACCGATTGGAGCCAATACGGGCGGGCCAGTGGCAATCCTAAGTGTGCTGATTGCATGGTGCATTGTGGCTATGAACCCACAGCCGCTGTAGATGCAATGCAACCCCAAAACCTGACCCGCTCGATCGGTTCCGTCTTTAGCATGAGTCGATAAGCGGTTAGGAGACTGGGAGCCAAACCAGATTCAGCTAGAAAACGAAATATTTCTTGCCAGAAAAAATTAGTCCTAAACCAGATCCAGCTAGAGAACGGTCGTTTTCCGATCAGAGAAACTCCGGTTCTGGATTTGGACAAAGTTTAGATTTGGAAAGGCTGATGTTTAGCTCCCAGAATGGGGTATTAAAAACGGATTGCTGTATAGTTAGAGCCAATCTGGTGTAGTGACTTAGAGGAGTGGATCAATGCAGTTATGCAAAAGTGCTTTAGAGGTTTTGGAAGAGACCAGTCGGACGTTTTATATTCCTATTAGTCGCTTACCGTCTGGGTTGCAGGAAGCCGTTGCTTCTGGCTATTTGTGTATGCGGGCGATCGATGAAATTGAAGATCATCCCTCTCTTGACAATGCCTTGAAAGCAAAACTACTGCAGATCATTAGCCTCACCTTACAGGCTGGCACCCATGAAATGAAGGCGAGTGATCTGTCCACTGCATTGAGCGATTACAAGGAGTTGCTACCCGAGGTTTCCCTGCGTATTGGAGAATGGGCCTTATTAGCCCCGGACACGATCGCGCCCCGCATTTGGGATGCTACTGCTGCTATGGCCGATCGCATGGCGTATTGGGCCTGCATCAACTGGCAGATTAAAGATAAAGCTGACCTTGATCGTTATACATTTGGCGTAGCTGGGGCCGTCGGTCTGCTGTTATCCGACCTATGGGCCTGGTATGACAACACCCAAACCAGTCGTACCCAGGCAATCGGCTTTGGACGGGGTTTGCAAGCTGTTAATATCTTACGGAACCATGCTGAAGATCTGACTCGTGGAGTGGATTTCTATCCTCAAGGATGGAGCGATGAGCAAATGCACACTTATGCCCGTGAGAATTTGCGGATGGCCGATGAATATACTGCGGCTCTGAGCCTTGGCCCTGCCTTGGACTTCTGCCGGATTCCTTTAGCCCTCGCCCATGCCACACTCGATGCCCTGTCTCAGGGTGAAGCAAAATTAAGCCGCAGTACGGTGATGGATCTGGTCAAGCAATTAAGCAGTACCCCTGTTTAAGGGCAGGGGGCGGGGGGACACCTAGAACGCCTATTTACATAGCAGATTCTTGAACGAAACCCGCCCCTCCAGGAGATTTATTCACCCTCTACCTGTGCTCGATATTCATCTGCAGACAGCGTATCCTCTAATTCGCTGGGATCATCAATGCGAACTTTGATTAACCAACCCTGGATGTAAGGATCATCTGCAATCTGTTCCGGTGCATCTGTAAGGGGCGTGTTGACTTCTACCACCGTGCCTGTAACCGGGGAGTTTAAATCTTCCACGGCTTTCACAGACTCGATCGTGCCAAATTTCTCACCTTTTTCGACGGTATCCCCAATTTCGGGTAATTCCAAAAACACAATGTCACCCAACTGATCCACGGCAAAGGCGGTGATGCCGATCGTCACCAGATCTTCATCCAGCCGTGCATATTCGTGGGTGTCCAGGTATTTCAAATCTTCAGGATAATCCAGTGCCATAGTCGTCCTCTGAAATTGCAAGGGGCTGAATTAAGGTACTTCTACAGGGTACAGGGGAGTTGGGGATTGGGGATAGGGGGGATGGGGATGGGAATCGGGGATCAGAGATCGGGGATGGGGGATTGGGTTACTTGGGGCGACGGTAGAAGGGTTTTTTGACGACGGTGGCGGGGTAGGTTTTGCCGCGAATTTCTACGTCGAGGGTCTGGCCGGGTTTAGAGAGTTCGGTGGGGACGTAGGCGAGGGCGATCGCAACTCCTAAAGTTGGCGATAGGGTGCCGCTGGTGACTTCCCCAACGACCTTTCCATCTGCTAGAACCGGATAGCCATGACGGGCAATATTGCGGCCCTGCATCTGCAACCCGACGAGGCGGCGAGTGACACCGTCCCGCTTTTGTTGTTCCACGCGCGATCGGCCGATAAACTCTCCCTTGCTGTCCAGATGTACCAGCCAGCCTAGCCCAGCTTCCAGGGGGGTGGTCGTTTCATCAATGTCCTGTCCATAGAGCGCCATTGCGGCTTCCAATCGTAGGGTATCGCGTGCGCCCAAGCCGCAGGGCACTACTCCTTCAGCCAGAAGTGCCTGCCAAAGTTTTACTCCTACGCCAGGATGGACCATTACCTCAAAGCCATCTTCTCCGGTGTAGCCTGTTCGCGCTAAAAATCCTGGTTTTCCTAGCACGGTTCCTTCCAAATGGCCAAACGATTTCACACCTGATAAATCCTCTGCAACCAGGGCTTGCAAGTGGCTTACGGCTTTTGGCCCCTGTACCGCTATCAGAACATTATGTAAGGAGTAGTCCTGAAAATCGACCCGATTGCGATCGAGATGATCCAGCATCCAGGTTTTATCCTTCTGGGTGGTAGCGGCATTCACAATCACGACCCATTGTTGATTTCCTGCTGCATCCTGTCCCTGGTAATAGAAAATCAAATCATCAATAATGCCTGCCTCCGAATTCAGCAGCACGGTGTATTGGGCTTCTCCAGGCTGCAGACGACAGAGATCTGAGGGTACTAGCGGCTGAATCTGGCTCAAGACATCTTTACCCTTTAAGCGGAACTTGCCCATGTGGGAGATGTCAAACATTCCTGCAGATGTTCGCACGGCCTGATGTTCACGGGTAATACCGCTATATTGAACAGGCATCTCCCAACCAGAAAACTCAGTCATACGGGCAAACAGTGCGATCTCAAGATCGTAAAGGGGAGTACGGGCCAGGGGTTGAGAAGAATCAGTCACAATTCTGCCTGAGAAGGAACACCCTTCATCTTAGAGGATGTTTTAAAGGCCTGTCTCGTTGTCACCCTGGCGACTGAAGTCGCGGCTATCCGGAGAAAACCTGCCGACGCAGACTACTGAAAACCTTGATGGTATTGAGTCTGCGTCGGCAGACTGGGTGAGTGTAGTCGCGGTTTTAACCGCCAGATACTTAAACCAAGATCAGCTAGAGAACGGCCGTTTTCCGATCAGAGAAACTCCGGTTCTGGACTTGGACAAGGTTT
Source organism: Leptodesmis sp. (assembly GCF_052746595.1). Lineage (NCBI taxonomy): Bacteria > Bacillati > Cyanobacteriota > Cyanophyceae > Leptolyngbyales > Leptolyngbyaceae > Leptodesmis > Leptodesmis sp. Next base: position 12,324 of record NZ_JBRAGO010000051.1, on the reverse strand, counting down.
ATATACTTTTCTTTCAGAAGGGCTTTCACAGAAGGGGAACCATTAAGCTGTTGGAAAAAAGAGTTGGTTTGTATCTTGAACCTGGTTTGTAGCCCATCTCTCACTTACAAAAGCTATGTTTCCTATTGGTGACGAAAATCCTACACGGACTACACCTTACGTTACTTATCTCTTAATTGGTATCAACGTTTTGGTGTTTTTATTTGAAGCGTCCTTACCACCCCAGGCGTTGCTGCAATTTTTCTCCCATGCGGCTGTAGTGCCATCAGAACTGACGGCCAGTTTTCAGGGAACCCCAGGAGCGCGGGGAGCATTACCCGAACTCTCGACTCTGATCACGTCCCAATTTCTGCATGGGGGATGGTTGCATCTGGCCGGAAATATGTTGTTTCTATCGATTTTTGGCAATAACGTGGAAGAAGAATTGGGGCACTTAAAATATCTGTTCTTTTACCTCACCTGCGGCGTTCTGGCAGCTTTGGCCCAGTGGTGGTTTTCTCCCCTGTCCAGCATTCCCTCCCTGGGAGCCAGTGGCGCGATCGCGGGAGTCATGGGTGCCTATATCGTCCGCTTCCCCTTTGCCAAAATTGTCACCCTGATTTCCTTCTTCCCCTTCCGCGTGCCTGCCTTCATCTTCTTAGGCATGTGGTTTTTGCAGCAGGCTCTCTACAGCTACGCCAGCCTGGAAGTAAAAACCAATATTGGCATGGAAAGCGGCGGGATTGCTTACTGGGCACACGCTGGCGGCTTTTTCTTTGGAGCTGTGTTAGCCCTCCTGCTGGGTATCCGTCGGGACGTAGGATCGGTTACTGGTGAACAATTACAGCCGCCGTCGGAAGTAGGGTAGAGCGTTATAGAGTTAAGAATTAAGAGTTAAGACTAGGGTGAAGGCAGCATTGATGGGGGGTTCAAAAAAGTCTTAACTTTTCACTCTTAACTCTCAACTTTTCACTGCTTATTGAGCGATCGGCAGCAAAACCGTAAAGGTCGCACCCTGCTCCATGCCGGGACTGGCCGCTTGAATGGTGCCGCCATGAAGTTCTACGAGATACTGGACGATCGCCAGTCCCAGGCCCAATCCTCCCTGAGAGCGAGTGATGGAACCATCTTCCTGGCGAAAGCGATCGAATACGAAGGGCAGGAATTCGGGGGAGATGCCTTTGCCGGTATCAGTGACGGTGAGGCGAACATAGGAGTTTTGAGTTTTGAGTTTTCAGTTGGGTTGTCTGACTGAGAACTTAAAATAGAGAAATCGATACTTTCTAATTGCACGTCTACTCGTCCGCTGGTCGGAGTGAATTTGATGGCATTGGATAACAAATTCCAGACGACTTGTTGCAGGCGGGTGGCATCTCCCAAAACAGTTTCTGTGGTGAGGGTGGAATGCAGGTTGATTTCGATCTTTTTGGCTTGAGCGGCCAAATCCAGAGAGGCGATCGCCTGTTCGGTAATCAGGGTGAGATCGACGGGGGCCATTTGCAATTTGAGTTGCCCGGTGAGAATGTCGGACATATCCAGAACATCTTCGACCAGTTGAGCCAGGGTTTGAGTGTTGCGGGAAATGGAGTCGATCGCTCGTGCCGTGGTGGCAGCATCAAATTGGCGCGTGGGCAGCAGTTTGGCCCAACCCATCATGGAATTGAGGGGAGTACGCAGTTCGTGGGAGATGGTCGCCAAAAACTCGTCCTTCAACCGATTCGCTCGCTGTAACTCGATCGACTGTTGCTGTAAAGCTTCTCTGGCTTGTTGGCGCTGAATTGTTTCTGCCAGGATATTGGAAATGGCGACCAGGAAGTTGACATCATCCTGGGTGAAGGTGCGGGGGCGAGTGGTATGAACTGCCAGAACGCCAAAGGGCTGAGGATTACCTGCGATCGCGACAGCAATTCCCCCGACAATTCCCTGCTGGTGCAGCAAGGGAGGACCTGTAAAGCGAGGATCGTGTGGCAAATCATTGACCACAACAGCCTCTCGAATAGACAGGGTATATCCGGCATGGGAGGTGGGAGCGGTAGGAACGGTGGCCTGTCCCAGTAAGTCTGCTGGCCAACCTACGCCCCACTGGAGCAATAGATGTTGGCGATCAAGGAGTAGCTGCAAAACTTTGCAATAGGGGACTTGCAGGGCTTGGGCCGTTAACTGGACAGTTCTCTCCATTAATTGATTCAGGTCGGTGCTAGCAAGGGCGCGTTGTCCCAGGGTGGCGATCGCCGCCTGTTGCAGGACACGGGTTTGCAGTTCAGCTTCAATTTGCTTGCGTTCGGTGATGTCTTCTGCCAAGCCCGCAATTCGGTAAATCTGGTTGGCGGCATTATAGATAGGAAAGCCGCGATTGCGAACCCAGCGCACACTCCCATCCGGACGCACCACCCGATAGGTTTGATCAAATCCTTCCCAGCTTTCCGCTTGATTTAAAAAATGGTCCGCGGTCACTCCTGATCTTGAGGATAAATCGCCTGGAGCCAATCATCTTTGTGAGCATACAAATCCTCACGAGAACGGCCCCAGATTTCCTCATAAGCCGGACTCACATACAAAATCTGTTTCTTTTCGGTATCCAGAAGCCAGAAGACATCCTTCACGGTTTCTGCTAACTGGCAGAAACGTTCCTGGCTTTCCCTTAAATCGTCCTGAACTTGCTTTTGCTCATGGATGTCTGTGGCTGTGCCAAACCATTTGATAATTTGTCCCTGACTATCTTTGAGGGGCATGCCTCGACTGAGAAACCAGCAAAACTTGCCATCGGCCCGTTGCAGCCGATGTTCACACTCGTATAATTCTCCAGTTTTTAAAGCTTCCGCCCAGTTTTCCAGCGTGTGTTGCTCATCGTCAGGATGTAGAACAGGTTGCCACCCCCACCCCTGTCCCTGCTCTACTGGAATGCCAGTATATTCTGCCCAGCGCTGGTTATAGTAATCAACTGTCCCTTCTGGAGTAGCCGTCCAGACGATTTGTGGCATGGATTCTGTGAGCAGGCGAAATTGCTGTTCACTTTTGGCTAGTTCTCCCTCTGCGGCTCGCCGATCGCGCACTTCCTGTTCCAGTAACCGGTTGATGGCTTCCAGTTGGGTGGTTCGTTGTTGTACCCGCTCCTCCAGTTCCGCATTTAATCGGCGAATTTCTTCCTCAATTCGAATCCGCTCCGTCACATTACGCATGATGTGAGAAGCGCCAATTAACTCTCCCTGAGCATTGCGAATGGAACTGAAGGTAATTTCGTAGGTCTGGCGAGTCCGGTTTCCCCCCAATTCCTGAACGATGGTAAACTCCTCACCTTGTAAAGCTCGTGACCAGAGGGCGACTGCCTTTGCTTGTTCGTCTGGGATGTGGGCCAGGGTTTCTATCAGGCTCATGCCCACATTCACATACCGTCCAAAGATTTGCTGAAACTCCCGCCGATAAGAACGGTTCAGGGCAATGAAGCAAAATTCCAGGTCAAGGGCGGCGATCAGATCGTGACTGCCATCAATAATACCTCGCAGTCGATCGCTGGAAGCCCGGAGAGTGACTTGCGTTTTTTCCAGTTCAAGCTGGGCCTGTTTGCGATCGCTGATGTCTTCCACGATGTAGGCAAACCGGGGGCGATCAGCAAAATGACCAGGAATCTGACAAACCGTGGCGGATAACCAGAATTGCTGCCCCTCTGCAGTGATGTGGGAATACTCAAACCGAACGGGGGTCTGGGAACATTCTGCTTCCCGGTAGCGGTTTACCCAAATTTGAATATTATCGTTGGGGATGCCGATCTCACTGGCCAACCGTTGTTTGAGATGAGCCGGATCAATTCCCCAAAAACGTCCGGCTGCAACATTGTCCATGATATGGAGAATGTCATCGCCAACTAGTTCCACGATCCCCATCATCATGGAGGCACTATCGAAGAATCGATCAGGGTACTATCCGGTTGCATCAGGCCAATGAACTGAAAGGTCTGATTGAAAATAGCCCGAAAGCGACGATCGCTCTCCCGCAGTGCCTGTTCCATTTGTCGCGTTCAGCAATTTGCTGCTGCAGTTGCTGATTTGCTTGAGAAAGCTGGATGGTGCGATCGTGAACTCGCTGTTCTAGATCAGCATAAGCATTGTAGAGCGCTTCCTGACTGAGTTGAATCCGCCTGCGGGTATTCGCGAGCGCCACAATCACCTGAGTGACGAGTAGACCTTCTAGGGCAAACAAAATCAGTTGCAGCGTTGCTCCCAGATTGAACTTAAAGGCGAAGAGGGAAAAAAAGAATTAATTGCTGGCTACCGCCGCTAATACCGTTGCCCCAGCGCCTGACACTCTACCCCCCAGCAAAGCCGCGACCATGATGGCTGCAAACAGGAGCAGAAAGGGAGCTTCAACCTGGACGAAGGGTTCAATCAGCAGTTTGATCCCGATCGCGATCGCCACAGCCAGAATCGCAATGCCATAACACAGAAGTGGAGAACGAACGGTTTGCACCATTGCTGTTAGATCTCATAGTTCTGAGCTTTCAGCGATAGCAGACGATATACGAACCAGGCGACCAGAGATTCGACCCCATCCACAAAGCTAACCACCCGCATTCAGCCACCACTGCTCCAAAAATGAAAACCTGCCCTTACGCATTGGGAATATAGAATGCAATCCCATCGTTCCGCCAGCCCGGATCGGCCACTTTCGATTCTATCGTGTAGCGAAATCGCCAGGGATTTTGGGGAGATGGGTTTTCTGGCGAGTACTGATAAACAGCACGGCGACCCTGGCCATTACTGGGATAGGCATAAAAGGCAATTCCATCATTGTGCCAGCCTTCACCCCCCGCGGTGCTCGATCGCGAATATCGAAATCTCCAGGGACTACTGGCCGAAAATCGATAGACAGGCACGGTGCCATCCGCCTGCTCTGCAAACGCTGGAAACTGCCGTCCACTGCGAACCCAGCCGTCGGTCGGATTGGGATTGCGGGAATAAAAGAAGCGGTACTGCCCCTGGGCATTACTGGCATGAAATTCGTAGACTGGCACCGAGATTGATTGGGGCAGGGCAACGGCATCTACAGTCGCCTTGGCATCCATCTTGCCGTACCCCCAAATTTGATTTGGTACTGCACCTGTAGCGGCATCCTTGCGTGCGGTTTTAGTCAAGATATCTTTGATCTGGGTCTGGGTTAAACTGCGATTGCGTTGAAACATCAGCGCCACTAACCCAGCGATGTGAGGACTGGACATACTGGTTCCCTGTTTCGCCTGGTACTGGTTGTTGGGTTGGGGAGCGACAATAATTTCCCCTGGCCCTGAAATTTCTGGTTTTAAGCGGCCATCGCGAGTAGGGCCAGCACTGGAAAACACTGAAATTTGTCCCTGAGTGGTCGAACTGCCGCCCAACTTGGTGACATAAGAGCCAACGGTGATTACTCCTTTACCTGTACCCGGAGTGCCGACCGTTCCCTGCCGCTGGGCACCTTCAAAGGTGGGGAAGACTTCATTCCCTCCAGTGACAATCCAGGCATCAAAGCGGGTGTCTACAGATGAGGTGTTTCTCAGGGTCAGTGTCCAGGCTCCCGCTTGAATCGACTGAGCGGTTCCTCGCTGTTGCACCAGCAGGATCTGGTAATCCTGGTTAATCGGATTTTTGGTATTGATGACCCAGACGCGGTTGCCATTGGCAAAATCGAGTGTCCGAAAATCGTTGGTATCAGCCAGAATAACTGCGCTGGGAGTGCCATTTGGTGGGGTGACAGTAATCCCTACTTTAGCGGCCCCAGAATACCAGATTTCAACATAGTTATCCTGAAGATCCCGTTGAGGAACATTCAGTCGGATTGTTGCTTGTCCTCCTCCTCTAACGCTACCAGTGACATAAATGTTGTCACTGCCTTCATTTCCGGCTGAAACGACGATCGCTCGTCCGGATCTTCCCAGCAGTTGATCTAGCCCCGTGTCAAAGGTACTGGTACCATCGTGGGGGCCACTGTGTCCACCCAGGCTCATATTGATCACGGCGGGGCGATTCAGTTCGGTGGCTTTATCAAAGATATAGCTGGCCCCTGTGAGGATAGAGGCATCGGTCCATTGGGTAGCCACCACAATCATGTCTGCTTCCGGTGCGACACCGACGTAAGTATTGCCAGGTCGTCCATTGCCCGCTGCAATCCCAGCAACGTGAGTCCCGTGGTTTCCCATACTACTTCTGTCCCGGTGACGGACGATCGCAAACGGATTACTGCTAGCCAATGCTTTGTCAATGTCCGCTTTGTTGTACTCCACGCCATAGTTATACAGCGGGCCTTTGGGGTTGCCTTCCCCGGATACAGGTTGCAAATTCTGATCCCAAATCGCCAGAATGCGAGTGGTGCCATCGGGTTTGCGAAAGGCGGGGTGGGTATAGTCGATGCCCGTGTCAATTACGCCCACGATCGCTCCTGCTCCCTTAATCGCAGGACTACCCGTATGCAACGGCGTGACGCGGCTTTCTGGCAGGCTGACATCCAGAGTGGGCTGAATTGGCGTGGCGGCTTCAACGCGCAGCACATCGGTTAGGGCTTCCAGTTCCGGCAGACGGGCAAGGGGGACTGTCCCGACAACCACCCGCCCAATTTGAGTTTGCAGTTCAAAGCCATAACGGCTCAAATTTGTAGCATCGCCCGTGTATTGCATCAGCACTTCAACGGTGGGGGTGGGGGTATCGGTGGAGAGGCTGACAAACTGACGTAAGGCTGCAACTTGAGGCAAAATGCTCTCAGGTTGCTGTTGCAGGAACTTTAGACGGGAACCAAGTTTACTCATGGATTACCTCAGAACTGGTGAATTGATTGAAGAATTGATCGATCGAGAGTGGAATTGAGAATGCCTACGGTGAGGAGTGAGGATAGACAGGACTGGATAGCTCAATGTAGCGGACAAACTCAAGTTCAGCGATGCGAGGAATTTGACGCAGATCAATGACTCCCACAATAATTTCCCCCATCAGCCCACGAATTTGCATACCCGCAGCTTCTAATTGCGATCGCTGACCAGACTCTAATGTGCCAGCAATCCGCACCAGAATTTCTACCTGAGGATTCTCCGTAGCAGGCACCTGATTCAACTGCATTCGTACATTAGGCGCAAGCCTTTGAGAATAATCAGAAGACACCGAAGTAGACTCCTTCGCAACCAGGAAAGTTGAGCTAGCAGAATTCAGATGATATAAATAAAGAATTAAAGCGATAATCCCTAGGACAACTGTAATAATTAATACTGTGAGTCTAGAAAGATAGCGCATCAATTATCACTTTCACTATCATTGCCACTGATACAGAGCCACTGATGCAGAGTCACTGATGCAGAATCTGTCAGCAAATTTTACTCAACAGTTGCCGTAGCAATAATAAGGGATTTTCTGATACACTCTTGACTTTCTTAATAAATCTTTTGTGGGTGGGTATGGCCCTGAAGCACTAGGCTTTTGGCTTTTGGTCTGGCAATTTTGCATGCGGGTAGGGAATACGATATTGGCTTTTGGCCTGATGATTTTGCATGAGGTTGGTGGCAAAATAACCTACTCACTGATGTTGAAATCTAGCAGAGTTTGGACAAAATCATAGAGGTCTGCTTCCGATCGCCCTTCTAATTGCTGATCTTTCAGATCAATCAAGCCTTGGGCCAGTTTTTGGGCCTGTTTCTTGTAAGTGTTATGAGCCGTCAAGAAATCAGTGAATACTTCCTGTTCGATCTGCAACCGACTGGCATCATCGGCCAGAGGAGTGGCGTACTCGACAGAATCCACATCATATTTCAACAGAAAGATCAGGGCGTTGCTGAGTTGTTTCAACTCTTGCTGCAGTTTGCGAGTGTCCAGTTCCAGACGATCGAAGCCCACCTGACCTTCGATCCGTAATTCAACGATCGGAGCCTGAGCAGGAATTAATTGACCTGCCTGGATCGCTTGCTGAATTTCGGCGATCGCTGCTTCCTGCACTTCTTCCAGACTCTCCTGCCCCCGCAGTTTCAGACACAGACACACAACAGGACGTTGGTAGTACTCCTGCTGCAGCTCGGCTCGAATGCCATCGGAACTGATTTCAACTAAATAAGCCCCCCGTTTGTAACGGCTTTCCTCAATACTGTTGGCTTCCAGAGAACCGGGATTAAAGATCCAGCCCTGCTCTTCATAGTTCTTGTGAATGTGCCCCAGCGCCAGATAATCCACTCCGGCTGCTTGCAGGGGTAATAGATCTTTGTAATTTAAGGCTCCCTGATAGCGGGCGATCTGCCCTTCTAGTCCGTGGTGGAACAGCATGATCGTGTGGTCTGGGCCAGGTGGGAGTTGCTGAATAGAGGCGGCCAGTTGGGCGATCGCTCTGGGGGCAGAAGCTCCGTACCAGTTGGAACCAATCACGCGCACACCACAGTCCAGGTCGATATATCCCCCCTGCCGCGTTTCCCAGTCCCAGGGTTCGTAAATCAGTTCTCCGCTGGCAGAATCCCCTGGTTCCAGCAGAATCAGGTTGTACCATTCCGCGAGATAGCGTAACCAACTGGTCTTTGTGCCGTAAGGACGATTATCATGGTTGCCTTCGATCGCAATGACCGGAATGCCCACCTCCTGTAGTTCCTGTAAACACAGCTTGGCCTGATTCAGGATGTTGGGCTGTAGCGCCCGATGTTCAAATAAGTCGCCTGCAATCAAGACAAAATCAACGGATTGAGCGATCGCATATTTCCGTAACACATCCTGAAATGCCAGAAAAAAATCCAGGGTGCGCTCTTTGCTGTCGTAGCGATCAAACCCCAGGTGAATGTCAGCAATATGAAGAAAGCTAGGCATCGTTCATCCATCCACTGTTTCAGCAAATTGTCCACGCTTGTGATCAAGTGATCAACTGTTGCGGCCTGTCGATCCATTGTTTCAGCCTGCAGCTCGGCGATAGGCACCTAGCGCTCAATGGTCACCCTGATGTCTGCTCATCCTTCTGACAGGAGGCGATCGACCGTCTCATTACCTCCAAATCCTAACCGCCCACTCTGAAAAGCAATTTTAAGTTTTTTCAGTGTTGCCTTGATAGAATACCCTGGTTAAACCAGATCCAGCTAGGAAGCTGGAGCTTTTCTATCAACGGAATCTAGATCTTAGAGTTGGACAAGGATGAGTTTGCGAGATCCCTTTATGTCTTCTGAAGCCAGTTCTTCCCCAAGTAACGTTGGTGCCAATACGATCGATGTGGCGATCGCGCAGGGAATTGATTTTGATGGTACACCCATACTATCCGCCAAGCTAGTCTTTACAAAAAAGTGATGGCCCTGGAAGCCGGACGGCAACGCAGTGGGGTCAGTAATACGATGAGATCGCGGATTGTCTGGATTGGAGCCAAGCACATTTCCCAGGATGAATTAAACCAGATGCTGATTACAGCAGATTTTGCTCCTTTGAAGGAGAAGGAAATTGCTTTCTATTACGGGGGAAAATAGATTGGTTCCACTGTAAATATGCAAAGGGCGTAGCAGTCGGAGACTCATCTTGAACACTAACCAGAGATTATCTGCCGACTGCTGCGCCCCTACAGGGTTCATATTTTTCCCTTGCAAATTGTCTAAATTTGTCGCTGTGCCAATAGTGCTTTCAATTCAGATTTTCCAGCCTGTCGCAGTTGATGGGTAGCGTGAGTCATCAGAATTGCCAGGGTAGCAATATGAGCCAGTAGACCAAAGGCGATCGCCTGAATAGACGCATTTACCAAACCGGGCAGAGCAAAGGCAGAGAAAAGCCAAAGCAGTGCTTGATGACTGTTCAAGTTAAATCTGAATATCAATAGAAAGACGGGCAGAATGACGACAGGCAGTCCCAACAGAATAGCGAGGGAAATTGTTCGCTTGTGAGACTTAATCATCATGGTCGATTGAATCAGCGTTGCACAAATTAGTATAAACAAACTACTAAATAGCAATCCTAAAAATGCAGTGGTTTTCAGTTCAGTATCTCCCCAACTGATGATCCAGGGAGTCAGAATGGCAACAGAAATTAGTAGATTAAGGGCGATCGCCACCAGTGCCGGACTCTTTTCGCCACTGATCAGATCTCGCAGGAGCGATCGTTGACGTGGCTGATACTGAAAATCATGGTTCTGACGGTATCTCGTCCAGTCTAAGAGGACTTGACGCTGAGGTGTGAGAGCCACCATCAATGCTAAAAACCAGATTGTATTTCCAACCATGAAGCCGATCAGATCAGGAATAAGATAAAAGAAGTCTTTGTCTATATAGCGAACGGCAAACCCTAACAAAAAGATCTCAAACCCCAACGTCATAATATAGCTCTGACGCTTGCTGATCAGAGTTGAACTAGGATTGCAAAACCGTCGGTTGATAGCTTTCCAGAGTCCCAGGGCACCTAGAACACAGATCATGCTCGCAAACAGTACACTCCAGAGCAAACTTTGATTGATAGACAGAAAATACCATTTCTGTGGCCCCAGGTATAAGCGCCCTGTTGCATACTCACCAGTGCTTTGCCAGGCCAAAAACATGATGCTGTAGCCAAACCAAACTCCCCCTGCTCCCAACCAGGCTTGCGCTTTCCCTAACAGCGCATACAGAACAGCACCTGTATAAAACAAACCACAGGTCATCAAGGTGACTAAATAAATGGAAAGTACTGCCGGAGTTGACACTGCAGCAACAGCCGCCGACCAGAGGTGTAATGGCACGGCGACGATCGCAGCCAACCAGAGTACTAAAGTCACCCCAAGCAACTTGCCAATCAGGATACTTTGACTGGTTTGGGGACTGAGGCGCAGGAAGTTGAGAGTACCCCGCCGCTCCTCTTTTGCCAGGTCAGCAATCAGTTGGTACACACCACCCACTAGCAGTAGAAATGGCACTACCCAACTAAGAATTGAAAACAAATCAAACCACCAAAGCTGCCAATTGATCAGCAGGTTGCCAGCCGCATCTAAAACACATTGCCGCTCATAGTAACTACCTTGAGAGAGGCAATAGCGATTATATGCATCTTTGATCGATGACGGCAGCGCCATCCACATAAATAGCAGCAGCATACTTTGAGCCACTAACGATCCAGCGATCGCGATACCAATGTTTTTAGGCTTAAACCGACCTTTCACCTCTCGAAAAAACTGAGGATTTGAGTCGGTCAAAGGCAGTAGTAGGTTGGGAATCATGGTTGTCCCTCCGGAGAGTTGAGAGTTGAAAGTGAAAAGCTGAGAGTAAAGAATTAGGAAGTTGAGAGTGAAGAATAGTTTGGGCAGTAATTATTAGCCTTTAAACCTGGCCCAAGTCCAGACCCGTACTTTTTTCTAGGGGAAAGCTCCAGTTTTCTAGCTGGACTTGATTTAACTCTTAACTCTCAACTTTTAACTCTTAACTCCCTAAGACGTTTGTTGGTGGCCGAGTTTGAGAAAGATGGTTTCCAGATCATCATGAATGGGTTGGAATTCGGTGAGCGGAATTCCTGCAGCAATCAGCGATCGCAGTAAGTCTGCACTGGCTTTCTGATCACCCGAAAAGTAGGCTTTCAAGCGCTGAGTTCCTGGCAATAGCTCAATCTGCTCCACCTGAGGATGCTGACGCAACTCGGCCATTAAGGGGTCTACATTACCCAGTGTGGTTAGCAGAATGTGTTGACGGCTGAGACGCTGGTACAGGGCTTGCAAAGAGGCACTTTCCACCAGGTACCCCAGTTCCATAATGCCGACCGAAGTACACAATTCTGCCAGGTCACTGAGGACATGGGAGGAAATCAAGATCGTCATTTTAGCTTCCTGCAAAACTTTGATAATTTCGCGGAATTGCATGCGGGCGATCGGATCCAGGCCCGATACGGGTTCATCCAGTAATAAGACCAGGGGGTCGTGAATAATCGTGCGGGCTAAACTGAGTCGCTGTTTCATCCCTCTGGATAGGGTTGCGATCGTACTCTGGCGCTTATGAGTCAGTTGCACTAACTCCAGAACTTCCCGCAACCGCTGACTGCGACGGGGTTCCCGCAGATGATACAGGCGGGCAAAGTACTCCAGGTAGTCCCAAACGGTCAGGTCGTCGTACAGCGGAAAGTCATCGGGCAGGTAGCCGATTTGTCGTTTCAGGTGGACGTTATCCTGATCGCGCCGCAACTGTTCACCATTGATATAAATCTCGCCCAGGGTGGGTTCTTCTGCCGCTGCCAGCATCCGAATCAGGGTTGTTTTTCCGGCTCCATTTGGGCCAATTAACCCATACACCTCTCCTACCTCAACATGCAGATCGACCTGATGAACCGCAATTTGGCGATCGAATTGCTTCGTCAAATCCTGGGTGCGAATGGCCAGTTCTTTAACCATAGGGGTTGCCCCTCAGACAAAGTTATCAGCTAGCCTAACCTCTCG